>NZ_JALCZC010000116.1:0-13083 GCF_022690805.1 Anaeromyxobacter sp. SG66 | reverse complement strand
CGGCGGCGCCGCGTCCGTCGGATGCTGCGGCCCCGCCCCCTTCCCCTGCCCGTTCCCGTCGCTCACCGGCCGGCTAGAGTACCACCGTCTCCCGGTACTCGCCGAAGACCTCGCGCAGCGCGTCGGAGATCTCGCCGAGCGTCGCCTCCGCCTTCACGGCGGCGAGGATCGGCGGCATGAGGTTCTCGCTCCCCTTCGCCGCCGTGCGCACCCCCTCCAGCGCCTGCTTCACGGCGGTGGCGCTCCGCTCCCGCCGGAACGCCGCGAGCGACGCGACCTGCCGTGCCTCGAGCGCCGGGTCCACCTTCATGACGGTCACGGGCGGATCGTCGGAGCGGAACGCGTTCACGCCCACCACGACCTTCTCCTTCGCCTCCACCTGCCGCTGCCAGGCGTAGGCGGCGTCCTGGATCTCCCGCTGCACGTAGCCCTGCGAGATCGCGTGGACCATGCCGCCCATGTCGTCGATCTTGCGGAGGTACTCCTCGGCGCGCCCCTCGATGTCGTCGGTGAGCGCCTCGATGGCCCAGCTCCCGCCGAGCGGGTCGATGACGTCGGCGACGCCCGACTCGTTCGCGATGATCTGCTGCGTGCGCAGCGCGATGCGCGCCGACTCCTCGGTGGGGAGCCCGAGCGCCTCGTCGCGCGAGTTCGTGTGCAGGGACTGGGTCCCGCCGAGCACCGCGGCGAGCGCCTGGAGGGTGACGCGCACGATGTTGTTGTCCGGCTGCTGCGCGGTGAGCATCGAGCCCGCGGTCTGGGTGTGGAAGCGCAGCATCATCGAGCGCGGGTCCTTCGCCTTGAAGCGCTCCTTCATGATGCGCGCCCACAGCCGCCGCGCCGCGCGGAACTTGGCGACCTCCTCGAGGAGGTCGTTGTGGGCGTTGAAGAAGAACGACAGCCGGCCGGCGAACGCGTCCACGTCGAGGCCGGCCTTCACCGCGGCGCCGACGTAGGCGATGCCGTCGGCGAGCGTGAACGCCACCTCCTGCACCGCCGTCGAGCCCGCCTCACGGATGTGGTAGCCGGAGATCGAGATCGGGTTCCACTTCGGCATCACCTTCGCGGTGTACGCGAAGATGTCGGTGATGAGCCGCAGCGACGGCTCGGGCGGGTAGATGTAGGTCCCGCGCGCCGCGTACTCCTTCAGGATGTCGTTCTGGATCGTGCCCTGGAGGTCCGCCGCCGCGACGCCCTGCTTCTCGCCGATGGCCTGGTAGAGCGCGAGCAGGATCCCCGCGGTCGCGTTGATGGTCATCGAGGTCGAGACCTCGCCGAGCGGGATCCGGTCGAGGAGGATCGACATGTCGCGGATCGAGTCGATCGCGACGCCGACCTTGCCGACCTCGCCCCGCGCGCGCGGGTGGTCGGAGTCGCGGCCCATCTGCGTGGGGAGATCGAACGCGACGGAGAGGCCGGTCTGCCCGGACTTGAGCAGGTAGTGGTAGCGGCGGTTCGAGTCCTCCGCGGTCCCGAACCCCGCGTACTGGCGCATGGTCCAGAAGCGGCCGCGGTACATGGTGGGCTGCACGCCGCGCGTGAAGGGGAACTCGCCGGGCAGCCCGAGCCGCTCCTCCAGCCCCGGCCGCGCGTCCCCCGCGACGTAGACGGGCTGCTGCGGGATGCCGCTCGTCGTCTCGAAGCGGGCGCGCCGCTCCGGCCCCTTCTTCACGGCCTTGCCGTAAGTGCCCTCGAGCCAGCGCTGCTTCTTCTCGTCCGCCATGTCGGTCCCTCGACGCGCTCGCGGGCGTCGTGCCCGCGGAAGAGTTCGCTACTCCACGACGCAGAGCTTCGCGTTGCCCTCGACGACCTGGCCCTCCGTGACGAGGACCTCCACCACCCGGCCGCCCTTCGGGCTCCGCAGCTCGTTCTCCATCTTCATCGCCTCGACGACGAGGAGCGCCTGCCCCTCCCGCACCGCGTCGCCGACCTTCACCTGCACCTTCGCGATCCTGCCCGGCATGGGCGCGGCGAGGGTCTGCCGGCCCTCGACCGTGAACCCGCCGGCCGCGCGGCGCATGCGGAGCTTCTTCTCGTCGAGGATCTCGATCGGATACACCGAGTCCCGCACCCGCACCCGCACGTGCGAGTCGCGCTCGTCGAGCATGGCGGTGTAGCTCGCGGTGTCCACGATGAGCGAGAGCGTGCCGTAGTCGTGCCTGAAGGCGTCGACGACGTGCACCCGCCCGCGAAGCCGCACCTCGAACTGCCCGGGCGCCGTCTGCCTCACCTCGATCGGCTCCTCGCGCCGTCCGCCGTCGAGGAGGGCGACGTAGCGGCTCACGCGCCACCTCCGCGCAGCGCGCGGGCGCGCCCGAGCCGCGCCCAGTTCGAGCGGCTGGCCGCCACCGAGCCGGCGCGCGCCACGGACGCCTCCGCTGCGGCGCGATCCCGCTTGTACGCCTCGACCGCCGCGGCGATGAGGGCCACGTCCTCGAAGGCGGGATCCGGGGGCCGCACGAGGTCCGCCGCGTAGCGTTCGCAGAACTGGGTGTCGTAGGCGCCCGAGCGGAAGGCGGGGTGATCGAGCACCGCCGCGAGGTAGGCGACGTTCGTGGTGATGCCGTGGACGGTGTACTCGCCGAGCGCGCGGATGAGCCGCTCGATGGCCTGGTCCCGCGTCGGCGCCCAGGCGACGAGCTTCGAGATGAGGGGGTCGTAGTACTGCGGCACGACCCAGCCCGCGTACACGCCCGAGTCGTCGCGGATGCCGGGGCCGCCCGGCACGCGCAGGTAGGTGATCTTGCCCGGCGAGGGCAGGAAGCCCCGCCCCGGGTCCTCGGCGTAGATGCGCGCCTCGATGGCGTGGCCGCGGCGTGCGACCGCCTCCTGCGGCACCAGCCGCCCGCCGCGCGCCACCTCGAGCTGCATCCGCACGAGGTCGAGCCCGGTGATCATCTCGGTCACCGGGTGCTCCACCTGCAGGCGGGTGTTCATCTCGAGGAAGTAGAAGCTCCGCGCCGCGTCCACGAGGAACTCGACCGTGCCGGCGCCGCGGTAGCCCACCGCCTTCGCCGCCCGCACGGCGACCTCGCCCATCGCCTGCCGCATCCGCTCGTCGAGGATGCAGCTCGGGCTCTCCTCCACGACCTTCTGCTGGCGGCGCTGCACCGAGCACTCGCGCTCGCCCAGGTGGATGGCGTCGCCGTGCTCGTCGGCGAAGATCTGGATCTCGACGTGGCGCGGCTCGTCGAGGAACTTCTCGAGGTAGAGCCGCTCGTCGCCGAAGGCGCCGGCGGACTCCCGCCGGGCGGAGTCCCACAGGGCGAGGAAGTCCGCCTCGCGCTCCACCTTCTTCATGCCCTTGCCGCCGCCGCCCGCCGCCGGCTTGATCATGACCGGGTAGCCGAGCGCGTCCGCGAAGGCCTTCGCCTCCTGCTCGTCGGCGATCGGCCCCTCGGACCCGGGCACCGTGGGCACGCCCGCCGCGTTCATGTGGCGGCGGGCGACCGTCTTCACGCCCATCGTCTCCATCGCCTCGGGCGGCGGGCCGACGAAGGTGACGCCGGCCGCCGCGCACGCGCGGGCGAGCGCCGCGTTCTCGGAGAGGAATCCGTACCCTGGGTGAAGGGCGTCCGCGCCCGTCTTCTTCGCGGCGTCGACGAGCTTCTCGACGACGAGGTAGCTGTCGCGCGCGGGGGACGGCCCGACGTGGACCGCCTCGTCCGCCTTGCGGACGTGGAGGGCCCCGCGATCCGCGTCCGAGTAGACGGCCACCGTCGCGAGGCCCATCTCCCGGCAGGTCCGCATGACGCGCACCGCGATCTCGCCGCGGTTCGCGACGAGGACCTTGCGGATGCGCGTCTTGGGGCTCAATTCGCGGGCCTCGAGGGGGAAACGGTCGGGGCTCGACCCGGCACGGGGCAGCGAGAGCGGCTGGGGGAGCGGGTCACGATACCTGCGCGTGCACGCGCAGGTAAAGGCTCTCCCCACATCGACTCCACGGGTCCGGAACGATCGTTCCGCGCTCCGCTCCTCGGCGCGCGGACCGGGGGGTTCCCCGGGGGCCGCCGCGCGCCCACGATGAGGCGACGATGGCGGAGGACGTCACGCAGCCCGCCCCGGGCGAGGGCGAAGCGTCGGAGCGGTCGCGCGCGCGGCTCGCGGACGGCCTCGAGCGGCTCCTCGCCGTGGAGCCCGAGGAGCGCGCGCTCCGCCGGCTCCTGAGCGCCCTCGCCGACGCGGTGCCGGCGATCGACTCGGTGGCGCTCGTCGTGCGCGAAGGAGATCGCCTCGAGGTCCTCGCGCAGGTGGGGTTCGACGACGGCGCACCCGCGGAGGTCGAAGGCGGGCTCGCCGCGGAGGTGGTCGCCGCCGGGACGCCGCGCACCGCGCCGCGGCCCGGGGCGCCCTTCCCTCCCGGCACGCGCCACGGCGCGGGGACACCGCTCGTGGGCTGCGCCGTCGCGGGCGCGCTCCTCGCCGGCACGCGCGGCGACGCCCCGCTCGACGCGGAGGCGCTCCTGCTCCTCCGCGCGGCGGCGGATCGCGCCGCGCGCGCGCTCGATCGCGACCGGCTCGGCCGCGCGCACGAGGACGCGCGCGAGACGCTCCGGCGCGCCGAGGCGGACCTCGAGACCCGGCGGAGGACGGTGGACTTCATCCTCGGCGTGGTTGGCCACGATCTGCGCAATCCGCTCGGCGCCATCCACATGTCGGCGTCGCTGCTGCACACGAAGGGCGGGCTCGCCGGCTGGCAGGCCCGCGCGATCGAGCGGACGCGCTCGTCGGCCGGTCGGATGGGCCGCATCATCCAGGATCTGCTGAGCTACACCCGGACCCGGCTCGGCAACGGGATCCCGGTGAGCCCGCGCCCGGCGAGCCTCGACGCCGTCGCGCGCAAGGTCGTGGACGAGCTCCGCGCGGTGAACAGCGATCGCACGGTCGAGATCGCGATCCACGGCGACGCCGCGGGCGAGTGGGATCCCGATCGGCTCGAGCAGGTGGTCTCGAACCTCGTCTCGAACGCCATCGACCACGGCGATCCCGCGGTGCCGGTGCGCGTGGAGGTGGACGGGGACGAGCCGGACCAGGTCCTCCTGCACGTGCGCAACGGCGGACCGGGGATCCCGCCGGAGGTGCTCACGCACCTCTTCGAGCCGTTCTCGCGCGGACCCGAGGAGAAGAGCCGCAAGGCCTCGGGCCTCGGGCTCGGCCTCTACATCTCGCGCGAGATCGTGCGCGGGCACGGCGGCGACATCGCCGCGCGCTCGGTCGAGGGCGAGACGACCGTGACGGTGCACCTCCCGCGGCGCTGCGCGGCGCGGCCGAGCTGAGGGCCCCGCCGGGCGCAGGCGTCAGCGCGCGTCGCGCCAGAGCTCGAGGAGCTCGGGCGGGAGGCGCCGCTCCACCTCCGCCGCCGTCTCTGCCGGGAGCGCCTCGCGGACGGCGGCGAGGACCGCGCCGGCGTAGATCGCGGCGGCGCGCGGGGGGTGCTGCACGAGCTCCGCGACGTCGCGCAGGTACTCGCCGGCCCCGATGCGCCCGCGCACCGCGCCGTCCTCCTCGTCGAGCAGCTCGCGGGCGAGCGCGTGGGGCAGCCGCGCGGCGATCGCGCGGAGCGGCTCGCCGTGCAGCGCACCGAGGAGCGGCACGAGCACGCCGAAGAGGATCTTGCGGAGATCCACCTCCGAGCCGAGCCGCGCCTCCAGACGCTCGGCGATCCCGCGCCCGTCGACGTGCACCCACTCCGCGCGGCCGTCGAGGTCGCTCGGACCGAGCGCTCCGGGCACGGCGTCTCCGTGCCCGCCCGACACCCGGTATCCGTCCGTCATGCCGGAAAGATGTGCGTCGCACACGGGCGGGGCAGCACCCCGGACCGCGGACTCCGCAGGCGAGGCGGGAGACGCGGTCGGGCGGTCGCCCTCCCGTCAGCGCGCCTCGGGCACCCGGGGCGGTGGGACGCGCAGCGGCCCGGACGGCCGGTTCGCCTCGGGGAGCGCGGCCGCGATCGCGGCCCGCGTCGCGTCGCGCAGGGCGTCCGCGGTCGGGAACTCGGCCGGGTCGAGCGGGTCGAGCACGCGGACGTGCGCGCGCATCCGCTGGCGCAGGACGAGGCCGTGCTTCGGGAGCGCGTCGCCCGTCCCGCTGACCACGATGGGGATCACCGGGCAGCCCGCCTCGATCGCGAGCCGGAAGGCGCCGTCCTTGAACGCCCCGAGCCGTCCGTCCCGCGAGCGCGTGCCCTCGGGGAAGAGCATCACCGGCGTACCGCGCGCGAGGTGGGCGCGGCAGTGGTCCATCATCTCGCGGATCGACTCGCGGTCGCCCCGCTTCACGCGCACGTAGTCGTTGAGCCAGAGGTTCCAGCCGACGAACGGCACGCGAAAGACCTCCGCCTTCGACACCCACTTGAAGGGCCGGAAGAGCCCGTAGAGGACGAGGATGTCGAGGAGGGAGAGGTGGTTCGCGGCGAGGACGGCGGCGCCCTTCCACGGCAGCTTCTCCCGGCCCTCGACCGACACGCGCCAGAGCGGGTTCGCCACGACGTAGAAGGTCGCCCACGCGCAGGAGTAGAGGTGCACGGCGACGCGCCGCCGGTCGAACGGAGAGGTGAGGAGGAAGACGAGCATCGCGCCGAGGAACAGGACCGGCAGCGTGGCGGCGAAGAACACCCAGTACACGAGGGAGAAGGCGCGCAGCACGGGGCGCATCCTGCTCCGGCGCCGGGGCGGCGGCAAGCGTCGGCCGGACGGGCGCCGCACCTCCGGCGTCACGCGCCGGCGGGGCCCGCGACGCGCGCCTCGGGCGTCGCGCCGACCGCCTCGAGGATGCGGTGCAGCCCGAACTTCGGCAGGCGCATGTAGCCCGCCCAGGCGGCGGCCGCGAGGACGCCGTCGGCGATCCCGTCGCCGAGCCACTCCGCCGCGAAGCGCGGGTCGCGCTGCTTCAGGCCCGCGCCGCTCTCCCGCGCCCAGCGCCGGTTGTACCTTTCGTGAACCCCGACCGGCGGCGCCAGCACGAGCGGGAGCCCGAGCGCGCCGTAGAAGGTGAGCTCGGAGGGCTTCGTCCACAGGACGTCGGTGCGCGCCAGGAGCGCGTTGAAGCGGTCGTAGTACTCGCGGAAGGTCGGGGCGAGGAGGATGTCGAGCGGGCCGCCGAGGAGCGGCTCCAGCCCCGCGCGCCGGGCGATCTCCCGGAAGCGCGCGTCCACCTCGGCGCGCACGCCTGCCACGAGGCAGATCCTGAGCGTCCCCGCCTCGAGCGCGCGGCGGAAGCCGGGCAGGAGCTCCGCCGCCATCCCCGCCTGCGCGCCCGCGCCGCCCACCGCGAAGGTGAGGAGCGGCGGCTGCCCCTCCTCCTCGCGCGGGAGGGCGCCGAGGAAGTGCGCGAGCTCCTCCGGGATCGTGCGGCGGAACTCCCCGGAGGGATCGAGCCGCACCACGCGCGCAGCGAGGTTCGCCTTGAGCGCGCCGAGCGCGGGCCCGCCGACGAGCGTCTCCGGGAGCGGGAAGCCGGTGAAGGTGATCCGGTCCTCCGGCACGCCGTAGGAGCGGAGCCTGCGCGCGGCGCGGCGGGTCGGGACGAGGTAGTGGATGCGGGTGCGGCGCGGCTCGGCGGGCGCCCAGATGCGGTTCAGGTCGGAGTCCGTCGCGACGCAGAAGATCCGCTCGAGGCCGGCGGCGTCCGCGACGATCGCCGGCGAGTAGAAGGTGGTGAGGAGGGGCGCGCCGGTCCGGCGCAGCTCCGCCACGAGCCCCCGGCCCAGCTGGCGCTTCCGGACGAGCCGGTCGAGGGTGTCGACCCCGCGGGTCGGCGCCGAGAGGTCGCGGTAAGGGTGGAGGCGCGGGATGTCCGTCACGGCCTCGAGCGCGCGCCGGAGCGGCGCCCCCACCCACGGCACCTGCGAGAGGCGCGACACGCCCTCGTAGGTGCTGCGGACGCGCTGCCAGAGCCGCTCCTCGCCCGGCGCGACGAGCGGCGCGCGATCCACCTGGAGCACCTCGGTGCCGAGCGCGTCGGCGAGCGGCATCGCGGCGCGCATGTGGCCGTAGCCCATCTCGACGGCGACCACGAGCGGCATGGGGGAGGACGAGGGGTGGGTCATGATGTGGGCGCCGAGCGTATCCCACCGACCGGGGGGCGTCAGCGTCGCGGGGGGAGCGCGCGCTCGCGGGCTCGCTCGGGAGCCTTCGATATCGCATCGCCCAGCATCACAAGCGCGAGACGCCACCCGTGCGCCGAGCTCTCTCGCGCTCGGCGAGCGAGGCGGACGCCCGGGCGAGGGAGCGGCCGCCGCGTCGCGTCAGGGGCCTCCGGCTACGCACCGCGTCGGTCGATTGCCACGGGGGCCGTGACCGTCGGGTGACACCGCAGCCGTAGGGTGCCCGCTCGCGCCCCGTCCCTCAACCCGGCGCGAAGGAGCCCACGCATGTCCGCCACGCCCGCGTCGCCGCACGCCGAGCAGACCTCCGCGCCGCTGCCGCGCCTCGATCGCCAGACGATCGCGGAGATCGTCAGGTCCGGGCGGCGCCTGCTCGTCCAGGGCGGCATGGGCATCAACGCCTCGGACGGCCTCTCCGGCAAGGTCGCCGCCCATCGCGGCGCCCGCCTCGTCGGCGTGGGGACCATCTCCGCGGTCCTCAAGACGCCCGAGCAGCTCCGCGCCGAGATCCGCCGCGCCCGCCAGGACTCGCAGGGCGGGTTCGTGGGCGTGAACCTGATGGCGGCCATCAACAAGGGCGACTTCGAGCTCCTGGCGCGCGTGTCGATCGAGGAGGGCGTCTCCTTCCTCGTGCAGGGCGCGGGGATCTCCCGCGAGATCCTGCGCTGGTGCAGGGAGGGCGGCGTGCCGTTCGCCGGGATCGTGTCCTCCGGCCGGCTCGCGGCGATGTACGAGAAGTGGGGCGCGGACTTCGTCGTCGCCGAGGGCGCCGAGGCGGGCGGGCACATCGGCGACATCGGCCACCCGCTCCCGGCGCTCGTCCGCGAGGTGCTCGCGGCGACGTCGCTGCCGGTCGTCGCGGCCGGCGGCGTGGACGCCGCGGACGTCGCGCGCTTCGTGGCGGGCGGCGCGGCCGGCGTCCAGCTCGCGACGCGGTTCCTCGCCTGCGCGGACGGCGACGTTCACCCCGCGTTCAAGGCGATGCACCTCGGCAAGCGCGAGCCCGACGTGGCGATCATCACGAGCTGCGTGAAGGGGATGAAGGCGCGGGCGGTGCGGAGCGCCTTCACCGAGAAGCTCGCGCGCGGCGAGGCGGTCCCGCCCCGCTCGAAGGCGTGGTGGTTCGGCAAGGAAGGCTACATGGGCCGCAAGAAGGCCTGCATCGAGTGCCTCGGCGACGGGCTCTGCGTGTGCCGCACGAGCGGCTTCAAGGAGAGCTTCTGCATCACCGACGCGCTGCTCGCCGCGGCGGTGAAGGGCGACACCGAGAACGGCCTCTTCTACACGGGCCAGAGCCTCGTCCGGATCGGTGATCGCGACGTCACCGCGCTCCCGACCGCGGCGGCGCTGCTCGCCGACCTCGAGGCGCGGCTCGCGACCGAGGGCTCCGCGTTCGAGCACACGCCGGCCAGCGCGGCCGCGGTCGCGTAGCTACCCGGACCCACCGTCTCCATTTGATGCGGGTCAACGGGCGTCGCCCGGACGGGCCGTCGCATCTCGACCATACGGAATTTTTCGGATACAGGATTTTGGTCCACCTTTTCGTCGGGTGGACCGAGCGTCATCCCGGCGATCGAAACAGCGAAAGAGACGTTGAATGGCGACTGGCACCGTGAAGTGGTTCAACGACGCGAAGGGCTTCGGGTTCATCACCCAGGACAACGGTGGTGAGGACGTCTTCTGCCACTACAGCGCGATCCAGGGCGACGGCTTCAAGAGCCTCGCCGAGGGTCAGAAGGTGGAGTTCGACGTCGTGAAGGGCCCGAAGGGCCTGCAGGCCGCGAACGTGCGGAAGACGTAAATCGCCCGCCCAGCTCGGTCGGCACGGAGCCCGGTTCCTCTGCGAAGGGGCCGGGCTCTCGCCTTTCGGAGGGACCGATCGTCACGCGCCGTGAAACGTCAGGGGCGAGGCGCAGCGGAGAGCGCCCGCGGGGCGAGCGGCGGGGCGAGCGTGGCTCCATTGCGGCGGCAGGCGACGCGCCGCAGCGTGAGAGCGGAGGTCCGCCCATGTCGATGCGCACGCACGAGCTTCACCCGTCCCTCGTCCACGCGCCGCTCGTCCTCTTGCCCGCCAGCGCGCTCGTCGATCTGGCCGCCGCCCTCCGCCCGCGCGACCTTCGGCTCGACCGCCTGGGCCGGAACCTCTGGTGGACGACGGCGTCGGCGGGCCTCCTCGCCGGCCTCGCCGGCATGGCCGCCTCGCAGGAGATCGAGCTCCGCAGCGGCCACGCCCGGGACATGATGTTCACCCACGGGCTCGGGAACCTCGCCATCGTGGTCGCTGCGGTGGGGATCTCCGCCTGGCGGTCGCGCAACGCGGCGAACCTGACCTCCGCGGCGAGCGGGCTCCTGGCCGCGGGGGCGGCCACCTACACGGCCTACCTCGGCGGAGAGCTCGTGTACACGCACGGCGCCGGCGTGAAGGTCCTCGGCGGCGCCGCCGCGGAGGCGCCCGCGCTGTTCTCGGCCGAGGGGGTGGAGCGGCTCGGCCGAGACGCGGTGCGCGGCCTCGGCTGGCTCGTCCGGCGCGCGTACCGCGCGGTCAGCGGTCGCGAGCGGGTGGAGCGGAGCGCGCTCGGCCCCATCGCCGAGGCCGGGACGGGCGCGGAGGAGCCGGAGCTTCACTGACCGTCAGCGGGGGACGGCGGATCCCGATCCGGAGACCTTGCCGGCGGAGCGAGTCCGCCGGGGACGCCACGGTCGAGACGTGGCTCGACGCGCGACCCCCGGGGGAGCGACCCGCGCGCCGTCGTTCAGAGCGGGATGTTGCCGTGCTTCCGCGCCGGGTTCTCCTGCCGCTTCGTGCGCAGCATCTCGAACGCGCGGATCACCTTCGGCCGGGTGTCCTCCGGCTTGATCACCTCGTCGACGTAGCCGAGCTCCGCCGCCTTGTACGGGTTCGCGAACTTGTCGCGGTACTCCTGGACGAGGCGCGCGCGCTCGGCGACCGGGTCCTTCGCGGCCGAGAGCTCCTTGCGGAAGATGATGCTCACGGCCCCCTCCGGCCCCATCACGGCGATCTCCGCGGAGGGGTACGCGAAGTTCACGTCGGCGCGGATGTGCTTCGAGGCCATGACGTCGTAGGCGCCGCCGTACGCCTTGCGCGTGATGACCGTGACCTTCGGGACGGTCGCCTCGGCGAACGCGTAGAGGAGCTTCGCGCCGTGCGTGATGATCCCGTTCCACTCCTGGTCGGTGCCGGGGAGGAACCCGGGCACGTCCACGAGGGTGAGCAGGGGGACGTTGAACGCGTCGCAGAAGCGCACGAAGCGCGCCGCCTTGACCGAGGCGTCGATGTCGAGGACGCCCGCGAGCACCGCGGGCTGGTTCGCGACGATCCCCACCGGGCGGCCGTTGAGGCGCGCGAAGCCGATCACGATGTTCGTCGCGAAGTGCTCGGCGACCTCGAAGAAGTGCCGGTCGTCGACCACCGCCCGGATCACCTCCTTCATGTCGTAGGGCTTGGACGGGCTCTCCGGCACGACGGTCTTCAGGAGCTCGTCGCGGCGGGCGACGTCGTCCGAGCACGGCTGCGCGGGCGGGTCGTCGGCGTTGTTGAGCGGCAGGAAGCCGAGCAGCTCCCGGACGGCCCGGAGCGTCGCCTCCTCGGAGTCGATCGCGAAGTGCGCCACGCCGGAGCGCGTGGCGTGGGTGCGCGCGCCGCCGAGCTCCTCCTTCGTGATCTCCTCGTGCGTCACCGTCTTGATGACGTCCGGACCGGTGATGAACATGTACGCCGAGTCGTTCACCATGAAGATGAAGTCGGTGATGGCCGGGCTGTAGACGGCCCCGCCGGCGCACGGCCCGAGGATCACCGAGATCTGGGGGATGACGCCGGAGGCGAGCGTGTTTCGCAGGAAGATGTCGGCGTACCCCGCCAGCGAGACGACGCCCTCCTGGATGCGGGCGCCCCCCGAGTCGTTGAGGCCGATGACCGGGCAGCCGACCGACATGGCGCGGTCCATCACCTTGCAGATCTTCTCGGAGAAGGCGCCCGAGAGCGAGCCGCCGAAGACGGTGAAGTCCTGCGCGAAGACGAAGACCTGGCGCCCCTCCACGAGGCCGTAGCCCGTGACGACGCCGTCCCCGAGGACCTTCTGCCCCTCCATCCCGAAGTCGGCGCAGCGGTGCGTCTTGAACTTGTCCTGCTCGACGAAGGTGCCGGGGTCGAGGAACGTGTCGATCCGTTCACGCGCCGTCAGCTTGCCGGACCGGTGCTGCTTCGCGACTCGCTCGGCGCCGCCGCCCTGCTCCGCCTCGGCGTCGAGCGCGTCGAGGAGGGCGCGGCGCGGATCGGGGTCGACCGGCTTTTCCATGGGGGGCCTCGCGCTCCGGGGGACGGGGGCGGAGGATAGGCACCCGCCCCGGCGAGAGGCAAGCGGCGCGTCCGGCGCCGTCAGTCACTCACAGGACGTGGCCGCTGCGCGTCCACCAGCCGGCCCAGGCGCGCGCCGCCTGCTCCCGCTCCTCCGACGGCAGGTCGGCGGAGTATGCGACCGGCGCCGGCGCCGCGCTCGAGAGCTCGACCGCCGCGGCGACGCGCGTCTCGCGATCCGCGCTCGTGAGGCCCGAGAACAGCCACTCGGCGCGCCCGCGGCCGCGGTTCTCCTTCCACCACCCGAGCCAGCGTCGCGCGTCGGTGCCGAGCCGCTGCAGCGTGATCGCGGCGAGCGCGTCCGCCGCGGCCCGGGCGGGCTCGGGGGCGCTCGTCTCGAGCACCTGCACGAGCAGCGGGATGGCCTCGGCGTCGCGGAGCGCGCCCAGCGCTCGCGCCGCGCGGAGCGCTCGCGCCTCGATGCCGGAGAGGAGCGCGCGCCGCAGCCGCTCGCTCGCCTCGCGCACCCCGGGATCGCGCCGGCGCGCCGCGAGGGCGGCGCAGGCCGCCGCCGCGAGGGCGAGGTCGGCGTCGAGGGCGCGATCGGCGAGCACGGCGGGCGGGGTGGTCTCGGCGACCACGGTGTCGTCGATCTCGACCTCGA
>NZ_JALCZC010000115.1:0-13183 GCF_022690805.1 Anaeromyxobacter sp. SG66 | reverse complement strand
GTCGACGCGCGGGAGTCGCTCGTGCGCGCCGAGCGGCTCGCGACGGCCGGCCAGCTCGCCTCCGGCATCGCCCACGAGGTCGGCAACCCCCTCGGCGCGATCTCCGGGTACGCGGAGCTCGCGCGCGCACGGCTCCGGGACGGCCGTCCCGCGGCGCTCGCGCAGGCGGCGGAGTTCGCCGAGCGGATCGCCTCGGAGACGGCGCGGATCGACCGGATCGTCCGGGACCTCCTGGACCTCGCGCGGCCGAGCGCGCCGGAGGTGCGGCCCGTGAACGTGCGCGGCCCGCTCGACGCCGCGCTCCGGCTCGCGCGGGCGCAGGCGCGCTTCCGCGCCGTGGACGTGACCGAGGCGATCCCGGAGGACCTCCCCGCCGTGCTCGCGGACGAGCAGCGGCTCGCGCAGGTGCTCCTGAACCTGCTCCTCAACGCCGGCGACGCGACGGGGGGCGCGGGCGCGGTGCTTGTGAGCGCGCGCGAGGACGGCCCGGCCGTCGAGCTCGCCGTCGAGGACGGCGGCCCCGGGTTCGCCGCGGCGGATCTGGCGCGCGTCTTCGAGCCCTTCTTCACGACGAAGCCGGCGGGGGAGGGGACCGGGCTCGGCCTCGCCATCTGCCGCGGCATCGTCGAGGCGCTCAGGGGCGAGATCCGCGCCGGGAACGCGCCGGGCGGCGGCGCGCGCGTGGTCCTCCGCCTGCGGCGCGCGCCGCGGGACGGCGCCGCCGGCTGACGGGGCGCGGCGCGGGGCGGAGCGGAGGCGCGTGCTAGAGTGCCCGCCGTGACGTTCCGCAGCATCCTCGTCGTCGACGACGAGCCCTCCATGCGCCACCTCCTCTCCGTGATCCTGACGGATCACGGCCGGGAGGCGCGCGCCGTCGCCACCGCCGCCGACGCGCTGCGCGAGCTCGAGCTCCGCGAGTACGACCTCGTCCTCACCGACGTGCGGATGCCCGGCATGGACGGGCTGGCGCTGCTCCGCGAGATCCAGCGACGCGAGCCGGAGCTGACCGTCATCGTCATGTCCGCGTACGGCTCGCACGACGCGGCGCTCGAGGCGATGAAGGCCGGCGCGTACGACTTCCTCTCGAAGCCCTTCAAGCCGGACGAGGTGCTGCTCGTCCTCGGGAAGGCGGAGGAGCGCGAGCGGCTCGCGCGCGAGAACCGCCGGCTGCGGACGGAGCTCGCGGCGGAGTACCGCCCGGAGGCGATCGTCGGCGCGTCCGAGGCGATGCAGGGCGTGCTGCGCCAGGTCGCGAAGGTGGCGCCGCAGAAGACGACGGTGCTGCTCGAGGGCGAGTCCGGCACGGGCAAGGAGCTCGTGGCGCGGGCGCTGCACGAGCGCTCGCCGCGCGCGGCCTTGCCGTTCGTCGCCGTGAACTGCGGGGCCATCCCCGGCGAGCTCCTCGAGTCGGAGCTGTTCGGGCACGTGCGTGGCGCGTTCACCGACGCGACCCGCAACAAGAAGGGGCTCGCGGCAGAGGCCGACGGCGGCACGCTCTTCCTCGACGAGATCGGCGAGCTGCCGCTGCACCTCCAGGTGAAGCTCCTCCGCTTCCTGCAGGAGGAGGAGGTCCGCCCGGTCGGCGACACGCGGGCGCGCAAGGTGGACGTCCGGGTTGTCGCGGCGACCGCGCGCGACCTCGCTCGCGCCGTCGCGGAGGGCCGCTTCCGCGAGGATCTCTACTGGCGCCTCAACGTCGTCGGCGTCCGGCTGCCGCCGCTCCGGGAGCGCCCCGAGGACGTCCCGGCCCTCGCGGCGCACTTCCTCGCGCGCTACGCGCCGCTCCGGCCGGAGCTCGTGGGGATGACCTTCTCCCCGGAGGCCGAGGCGGCGCTGCGGTCCCACCGCTGGCCCGGCAACGTCCGCGAGCTCGAGCACGTGGTCGAGCGCGCGGTGGTGCTCGCCGAGGGCGCGATCATCGGCGAGGAGGACCTGCCGGACGCGGTCCGCGGGCCGCCCGGCTCGACGCGGCCGGCCGCGCTCCCGGACGACTCCCTCTCCGTGAAGCGGGCCATCCGCGCCGTGGAGGAGCAGCTCATCCGCGCCGCGCTCGAGCGGACCGGCGGGAACCGGACCCGCGCGGCCGAGCTGCTCGAGCTCTCGTACCGGGCGCTGCTTTACAAGATCAAGGACTACGGGCTCGGGTAGCCTCGCTCGCGCTGGCTCGCGGGCGGGGTCGAGCTCGAGGTCCCCCGCGCGCTGGGCGCGGCCCTCCATTCCCTCCACCCGTCAAGCTCTCTCCACCGACCCAGAGTGAAAACTATCAATTAGATATCACTCGATCTCGACGACGCATCCTTTCCCCACACCTGCCGACTCGCGCACAGGTCGCTTTCTTGATCCCTTCATCGGCCTTGGCTTAGCGTGCGCTCGCATGCCTGCCCGACCGTCCAGACAGCGGAACGACGCGCACCGGCGCGCCGTGAACAACGTCCGGCGGCTGCGCGAGGAGCAGCTCCTCACGAAGGCGGAGCTCGCGCGCAAGGCCGGGGTGTCGCCGCTGACGGTCGCCCGCATCGAGAGCGGCCTCGACTGCCGCATGGACACGCAGCGCAAGATCATCTTCGCCCTGGGCCTCACGCCCTCCGATCGCTTCAAGGTCTTCGCACGCGGCCGCGGAGGGCGCGCGTGACCTACCGTCAACTGGACGCCGGGCGCCGCCCGGCCGTCGCCTGAAGGGAACCGCCATGGCGAAGAGGAAGCTCGCCGTCGGCCTCGACATCGGCTCGTCCGGCGTCAAGCTCGTCCAGCTCAAGGAGAAGAAGGGCGGGTACGCGCTGCAGGCGTTCGGGACCGCGCCGCTGCCGCCCGAGGCGATCGTGGACGGCGCGCTCATGAACTCGGGCGCGATCGTCTCGGCGATCCAGGAGCTCGTCGCGCAGCACAAGGTGAAGACGAAGGAGGTCGCCATCGGCATCGGTGGCCACTCCGTGATCATCAAGAAGATCTCGATGCCGCGGATGACGCAGGAGGAGCTCGACGAGTCCATCCAGTGGGAGGCGGAGCAGTACATCCCCTTCGACGTGAAGGACGTGAACATCGACACCCAGATCCTCTCGCCCGAGGCGAACGCCGCCGGGCAGATGGACGTCCTGCTGGTCGCCGCGAAGAAGGACATGATCAACGACTACACGTCGGTCTGCGCGGAGGCCGGGCTCACGGCCACCGTCGTCGACGTGGACGCGTTCGCGGTGCAGAACGCGTTCGAGGCGAACTACGACCTCGACGGCCAGACGGTGGTCCTCATCAACGTCGGCGCGGCCGTCTCCAACATCAACATCCTCTCCGGCGGCGCGACGACCTTCACCCGCGACATCACCATGGGCGGGAACGCCTTCACCGAGGAGATCCAGAAGCAGCTCAACATCTCCTACGACGAGGCCGAGGCCCTCAAGGTCGGCGGGCAGGGTGAGACCGACGCCGTGGTCCCGCAGGAGGTCGAGCGGGTGATCCAGGCCGTCGCCGAGCAGATGGGCGGTGAGATCCAGCGCTCGCTCGACTTCTTCGCCTCCACCTCGGGTGACGCGCGCATCGGGCGGGTCTTCGTCTCGGGCGGCACCGCCCGGATCCCGGCGCTCCAGAAGGTGCTCGAGGCGCGGGCCGGCGTGCACGTCGAGCTCCTGAACCCGTTCAAGAACGTGGACGTCGACAACCGGAAGTTCGACGCGGGCGTGCTCCTCGCCGCGGCGCCGTCGGCGGCGGTCGGGGTCGGGCTCGCCCTGCGCAGCGCGGGGGACAAGTAGCCATGGTCCGCATCAACCTCCTCCCCGCCCGCGTCTCGAAGAAGAAGGAGGCGGGCAAGCAGCAGCTCCTCCTGTTCGCGCTCGTGCTCGTGCTGGGCGTCGTCCTCAACTATCTCTGGGCGGCCTCGCGCGCGAGCGAGCTCGCCGCGAAGAAGGCCGCCATCGCCCGCACGCGCGGCGAGATCGCGCAGCTCGACCGCATCATCGGCGAGGTGAAGGACATAAAGGCGCAGCAGGCGGAGCTCCGGGAGAAGCTGGACGTCCTCGCCCAGCTCAAGACCGCCCGCACCGGCCCGGTGAAGATGCTCGACGAGCTCGCCACGCTCACGCCGAAGCGGCTCTGGCTGTGGAGGCTGGAGGAGAAGGGCGGGGCGGTGACGCTGGAGGGCACGGCCGCGACGATCGACGACGTCTCGGAGCTCATGGCGGCGCTCAAGGGCTCGACGCAGTTCCGCGAGATCGAGCTCAAGAAGACGGCGTCGAAGGTGGAGAACGGGTTCCGGGTCGTGGACTTCATGATGACCGCCAACGTCGCGTACGCCGTCCGTCCGGCGCCGGCCGCCGGCGCGCGTCAGGGGGGCTAGAGGCGCCATGGACCAGCTCATCGAGCGAATCGCGAAGGAGCCCGTCCGCACCAAGGTAGCGGTGGTCGGCCTCGTCGTCTCCCTGCTCACCGTCCTCAACTACTTCGTGCTCTCCATGACCTTCGGTCCGTCCATCTCGGAGCTGAACGAGCGGATCGTGCGCGCCGGGCGCGAGCAGGCGCAGCTCGACCGTGAGTTCACCGAGAAGACCGCCATCGCGAACAACCTGAACCAGTTCCGCCGCGAGAAGGAGCTCCTCGAGCAGCAGCTCCGCGAGGCGCTCGCGGAGCTCCCCGAGGAGAAGAAGGTCGACGAGCTCCTGCTCCTGTTCCAGGACCGCGCGCGGAAGTCGGGGCTGGAGATCGGCACGATCGAGCCGCAGGCGCCCGTCCGCGATCGCTTCTACGCCCGCCTGCCCATCCCCATGACGGTCACCGGCAACTTCCACGAGATCGCGACGTTCTTCGACGCGCTCGGGCGGATGCGCCGGATCGTGAACGTGAACGACATCTCGCTCGACGCCCCGAAGGACGTGAACGGCAAGGTCGTCCTGAGCGCCAGGTTCCTCGCGACGGCGTTCATGTTCGTCGAGACGCAAGCGCCTGGCGCCGGCGCCGGAGGAGCGAAGTGATGAGCCCGCGTCTCGCGCTCCTCGTGCTGCTCGGCCTGGCGGTGGCCTGCGGGAGCTCCCCGAAGCCGGCCCAGCGGCCGCCGCCCGCGCCGGGCGCCACCGCTGCCGCGGCTCCCCAGCCGGCGGCGCCCGCCGCCGCTACCTCCAAGGCGCCGGTGAAGGCGCCCGAGTGGTCGTACTCGTCGGTCGGCAAGCGCGATCCGTTCCGCAGCTACCTCACGGAGCTCTCCAAGCAGGGCGGTGAGCTCGCCACCCGCTGCGCCACCCCCCTCGGCAAGTTCGAGATCGAGCAGCTGAAGCTCGTCGCCGTCGTGACCGGGCTCGAGAACCCCGTGGCCATGGTGCAGGCGCCGAACGGCGTCGGCTACACGCTCCGCCGCGGCGTGTGCATCGGGAAGAACGGGGGCACCGTCGCCGCCGTCCGCTCGGGCGAGGTGGTCGTCACCGAGTGGGCGATCCGCGCCGATGGGACCCGTGACCGGACCCAGACCGTCATCCGCCTCCCGCGCGAGGCGGCGATGAACCTCGAGGAGTAGCACCCATGAACGTCCACCACCTGCGCCTCGCCGTGGTTCTCTCGGGCGCCCTCGCGGTTCCAGCGCTCGCCGCGGAGCCGAACGCGATCCACGCGCTCGACGTCGCGGAGCGCGACGGCGCGATCGAGGTCGCGATCCAGGGGACGCGCCCGCCGTCCTACACGGTCTTCAAGCTCCAGGATCCACCGCGGCTGGTGGTGGACCTCGCCGGCGCCGACGTCTCGAAGCTCGCCTCGCCCGTCGCCGTGAACAAGGGCGGCGTCGCGGAGATCACGACCGCGCAGTACCAGGACGACCGGAACGCGGTCGGGCGCGTCATCGTCGCGCTCGACGCCGCCCGTCCGTACGAGGTCACGCCCCGCGGCGACGCGGTGGTGGTGCGGGTGCTCGCGGAGGGCGCGAAGCCTGCCACCGCGGCCACTGCCGCTGCGATCCCGATCCCGGCGTCGACCTCGACTGCGGCCGCGGCAACGGCCGCGACGACGACCCGGACTGCGGCCCAGAGCCCGACCCCTTCATCCGACGATCACGTCGTCTCCCGCCGCGTGGACGAGGGCGGCGCGGGCTCGGCCCGCACGCTCCGCGCCGTGCGCCCGGGCAAGGACGGCCTCGTGCTCGCCACCGACGGCGAGCTGGGCCGGATCGAGATCCTCGAGCTGCGCGACCCCGCGCGCCTCGTGCTGGACCTGCACGGCGTGACGCGCGCGCCGAAGGGCGCCGTGAAGCTCTCGGGCGCGTTCACGCAGGTCCGCTTCGGGAAGGACGACGGCAAGATCCGGGCGGTGCTCGACGCCGCCGGAGGGCTCCCGCAGTACGAGGTGAAGCGCGTCGCTGGCGGCGTCGCGATCGTCGCGGGGGCCGAGGCCCACGCCGCGAAGGCGGCGCCGGCCCCGACTCAGGCGCAGGTGGCCGCGGCGACCGCGACCCCGACCCCGACCCCGACCTCGCCCGCCACTGCGAAGAAGGCCCCGGCCACCCGCGCCCGAATCTCCGACGTCCGCTTCGGCCAGCAGGGCAAGGCCGCCCGCATCGAGATCGGCGGGAAGGCGCGCTACACGCTCTCCCGCCCCGACCCGCGCACCATCGTGCTGTCGCTCGAGGACGCGGAGATCCCGAAGAAGCTCGAGCGCTCGCTCGACACGAGCGCGTTCCAGGGGCCGGTCCTCATGGTCTCCTCCTTCAACCAGCCGTCCACCGGCCAGGTGAAGGTCGTCGCCACGCTGCGCGGCGCGGCGAAGGACGAGATCGTGGAGACGAAGGGCGGCCTCGCCTGGACGTTCGCCTCCACGGACAAGGAGTCGTCCGCGGCAGGGCCCGCGCCGGTCCCGGAGGTGCGCGCCAGCGAGGCGCAGGCGGCGGGCTTCGCGGCCGAGGCCCCCGCTTACGCGCTCTCCGGAGCGCCGCAGTCGCGCGGCTACACCGGCCGCCGCATCACCCTCGACTTCCACGACATCGACATCCGCAACCTGCTGCGCCTCATCGCCGACGTCTCCAAGAAGAACATCGTCGTCGCCGACGACGTGACCGGGAAGGTGACGGTCGCCCTCCGCAACGTGCCCTGGGACCAGGCGCTCGACCTCGTCCTCAAGTCGAAGGGGCTCGGCAAGGAGGAGCTCGGCAACGTCATCCGCATCGCGAGGTTCGAGGACATCGCGAAGGAGCAGCTCGCGCGCGTCGAGGCCGAGAAGGCCCGCATCCCGCTCATGCCGCTCAAGGTCCGGATCATCCCGATCAACTTCGCGCGCGCCGGCGACGTCTCCGGCCGCGTGAAGGACGTGCTCACCGAGCGCGGCTCGGTCTCCACCGACGAGCGCACCAACGTCCTCATCGTGAAGGACGTCCCGGAGGCGCTCGTGCGCGCCGAGGGGCTCGTGCGGAACCTCGACACCGAGATCCCGCAGGTGCTCATCGAGAGCCGCATCGTCGAGGCTTCGTCCAACTTCAACAAGGCGCTCGGCGTGCAGTGGGGCGGCAACGCCTCCTTCACGCAGGTGACCGGCAACCCGACGGGGCTCTCGTTCCCGAACAACGTCGCCGCCGCGGGTGGCGCCGGCCCGGGCAACAGCTTCGGGACCGCGGCGAACCCGAACTACGCGGTGTCGCTCCCCGCGCCGGTGGGCGACGGCCAGGGCGGCGCGCTCGGCTTCGTGTTCGGCTCCGCGGGCGGCGCCTTCAACCTGAACCTGCGGCTCTCCGCCCTCGAGAACAACGGCGTCGTGAAGACCATCTCCGCGCCGAAGATCGCCACCATCGACAACAAGGAGGCGACGATCGGGCAGGGCATCTCGATCCCGTTCTCGCAGGTGTCGGCCTCGGGCGTGAACACCACCTTCATCGAGGCGAAGCTCGAGCTGAAGGTGACCCCGCACGTCTCCGCGGACGGCTCGATCCTCCTCAAGATCAAGGCGACCAACAACCAGCCGAACCCCCAGCTCACCGGCGCGAACGGGCAGCCGTCGATCTCGAAGCGCGAGGCGGAGACGGAGGTGCTCGTGAAGGACGGCGAGACCACCGTCATCGGCGGCATCTACACCCGCCAGACCGCGAACCGCACGAGCGAGGTCCCCTTCCTCGGGAAGCTCCCGCTGCTCGGTTACTTCTTCCGCAACACGAGCGAGCAGGACGATCACACCGAGCTCCTCATCTTCATCACCCCCCGCATCCTGAACCGGTCGACCGCGGTCGCCGCGGGGAACTAGGAGCTGCCATGAAGACGAGACTCGCGGCCCTCGCCCTCGCGTCGCTCGCGCTCGCCTGCGCCGACAACGCCGCGTCGATCCAGCCGTTCGCCATCTGCGCCCCGCCCGACGCCTCCGGCGCCGACTGCGTCTTCGAGTCGACCTGCACGATGGTGCACATGGGGCCGCTGCGCATCGACCCGAGCCTCACGGCGACGCTCTCCGTGTACATGCAGGTCAACAACCAGCTGCCGGACAACACGGACCTGTCCGCTGGCCGGCTCAACACGAACGACGCCTACGTGACGGAGTACGAGGTCGAGTACGACGGCGCCGCGAGCGGGACCTCGGCGGGACACACCCAGGCGATGATCCCGGCGGACGGCAGCACCGTCGTCGGGCTCTTGCTCCAGCCGCCGCTCGTGGCCGGTCAGCTCGTCGCGAAGCTGAAGCTCAAGGGGCGGTTCGCGGACCAGTCGACCTTCGAGACCGCCGCGTACGAGACCCCGATCATCGTGGGGCCCGTCGGCCCGCCGCAGTGCCCGACGGGCGAGACGGTGGTCGGCACCTGCGGCGGCACCGTGGGGCAGGTGCCGCTCGGCGTCGCGTGCGCGGCGCCGACCACCACCACCACCACGCCTTGACGCGCCGCGTTCCGGCCGAACGCTTGACGTTGAGCGCGCGGGCGGGCTAAGTACGAGCCCGCTCCGCGTGTCCGTGCTCGTAATGACGGAGGTTTTTGGCCGGCGGAGCCTTCGCACATGAGCTTCCGCGCCCATCTCGAGCAGGTCTGCCGGAGCGTCGACGGAGCCGTCGCGTGCTCGCTCATGGGCATGGACGGCATCGAGGTCGACACGCACCTCACCGGTCTGGGCGACGTCGCTGACGTGCGGTCGCTGCTCGTCGAGTACTCGGGCGTCCTCCGCAGCGCGCGGGAGGCGGCCGAGGCGCACGAGGCGGGCGGCGTCGCGGAGGTGGCGATCTCGACGGACCGGCTCGTCGCCGTGGCCCGCCAGGTCTCCCCGGAGTACTTCATGGTCGTGGCGCTCACGCCCGGCGGGAACCTCGGGAAGGCGCGCTACCTGCTCCGCGTGACCGCGCCGAAGCTCGAGGAAGAGCTCTAGCGGACGGGCGGCCGACCGTCGGAACAGGCAGCCCCCGCTGCCGGAGCGCAGCGGGGCGGATCATCTTTCACATCGGACTTTCGAAGGAGCGACACAGCAATGGCCGACACGCTCGACACCTCGGCGTTCCGCCGCGGCCTCAAGATCGAGATCGATCGCGAGCCCTGGGAGATCATCGAGTTCCAGCACGTGAAGCCGGGGAAGGGCTCGGCGTTCGTGCGGACGCGCATCAAGAACCTCATCACCGGGCGGACGATCGAGAAGACGTTCAAGTCCGGTGACGTGGTGGGCAAGCCCGACATCGAGGAGAAGGAGATGCAGTACCTCTATCGGGAGGGCGACCACTTCAACTTCATGGACAACAAGACCTACGACCAGACGTTCCTCACCGAGGAGCAGATGGGCGAGGCGAAGAACTTCATCAAGGACAACACCACCACGCACATCCTGTTCTTCAACGGGAAGGCGATCGGCGTCACGCTGCCGAACGCGATGGACCTCAAGGTGGTGAAGTGCGATCCGGGCATCCGCGGCGACACGGTGTCCGGCGCCACGAAGCCCGCGACCCTCGAGACCGGCTACGTCGTGAACGTGCCGCTCTTCATCAACGAGGGCGAGCTCCTCCGCATCGACACCCGCACCGGCGAGTACCTGACCCGCGTCGCCGGCTAGCCGCCCCACCGTCCCGAACCGAAGGAGATCCACTCGATGGCGACCCGCCCGCTGAAGCAGCAGCCCTCGCAGGAGCCCGCGCGCACCCCGGAGAACGGCGCGGGGCAGGGCTTCTCCATGGAGGACGTGAAGAAGCTCGTGCAGCTCGTCGAGAAGAGCGACGTCACGCACATCGCCTGGCAGCGGGGGCCGGAGAAGGTCGTCATCCGCCGCGGCGCGCTCGCCGCGTCCGCGCCGGTCGCGCTCCACGCCGCGCCGGCCGTCCACGCCGCGCCCGTGGCGGCGCCCGTGCCGGCGCCTGCCGCCGCCCCCGCGCCTGCGGCCAAGGCGGAGGTGAAGAGCGACAAGCCCGGCACGATCGTGAGCTCGCCGTTCGTCGGCACGTTCTACCGCGCGCCGTCGCCGGACTCGCCGCCGTTCGTCGACGTGGGGCAGAAGGTCAAGAAGGGCCAGACGCTCTGCATCGTCGAGGCGATGAAGCTCATGAACGAGATCGAGGCCGAGATCGACGGCACCGTCGCCGAGATCCTCGTCCAGAACGCCACGCCGGTGGAGTTCGGCGAGCAGCTCTTCCGTATCGTCCCGGGGTAGTCCCCCGCGGGAGCACACCGAATGTTCAAGAAGGTCCTCGTCGCGAACCGGGGCGAGATCGCCCTCCGGGTGATCCGCGCCTGCCGCGAGCTCGGCGTCGCCACCGTCGCGGTCCACTCGACCGCCGACGCCGAGTCGCTCCACGTCCGCTTCGCCGACGAGGCCATCTGCATCGGGCCGCCGCAGTCCCGGGACAGCTACCTCAACGTCCGGGCGCTCCTGTCGGCCGCCGACGTCACCGGCGCCGACGCCATTCACCCCGGGTACGGCTTCCTCTCCGAGAACGCCGAGTTCGCGGAGATGGTCACCGGGATGAACCTCAAGTTCATCGGCCCGCGGCCGGAGATGATCCGGCTGATGGGCAACAAGGTGGCGGCGCGCGAGGCGGCCGAGCAGGCCGGGCTCCCGCTCCTGCCCGGCGCGCGCGGGAAGCTCAAGGACTCCGAGGAGGCCGAGCGGATCGCCGAGGAGGTCGGCTACCCGGTCATCCTCAAGGCGGCCGCCGGCGGCGGCGGGCGCGGCATGAAGATCTGCCGCGACCGCGGCCAGATCCGCCAGCTCTTCGACACCGCGAGCAACGAGGCGCTGGCCGCGTTCGGCGACGGCTCGATGTACCTCGAGCGCTACGTCGAGGAGCCGCGCCACATCGAGCTCCAGATCGTCGCCGACGAGCACGGCCACGTGATCCACCTCGGCGAGCGCGAGTGCTCGGTCCAGCGGCGGCACCAGAAGATGATCGAGGAGGCGCCGTCGCCCGCCGTCACGCCCGCGCTCCGCCGCGAGATGGGCGAGGTGGCGCTCTCGGCCATGCGGCGCATCGGCTACAACAACGTGGGGACCATCGAGTTCCTCATGGACGAGAAGGGCCGCTACTACTTCATGGAGATGAACACGCGCATCCAGGTCGAGCACCCGGTGACGGAGCAGGTCTACGGGCTCGACCTCCTGCGCGAGCAGATCCGCCTCGCCGCGGGCGAGCCGCTCGAGCGCACCCAGGAGTCGGTCGTGCCGCACGCCCACGCGATCGAGTTCCGCGTGAACGCCGAGGACCCGGTCACCTTCGCGCCCTCGCCCGGCAAGATCACGGGCTATCACCAGCCCGGCGGCTACGGCGTGCGCGTCGACACCATGGCGTACGAGCAGTACAAGGTGCAGCCCTACTACGACTCGCTCGTCGCCAAGCTCGTCATCACCGGCGCGACGCGCGAGATCGCCCTGCAGCGGGCGGCGCGGGCGCTGCACGAGTACGTGATCGAGGGGATCAAGACGAACATCCCCTTTCACAAGCGCGTCCTCGCGCACGCCGGCTTCGCGGGCGGTCAGTACGACACCCGCATCGTCGATCAGATCCTGAACCCGCCCGCGCCCGTCGAGGCGCCGAAGACCTCGGCGGCGGGGTAGGCTCACGGCTCCGGAGCGCGCCCGCGCAGGGCGCCTCCGCGGCCGCTCCAACACCCGAATTCCTATGTAGGTTCGCGGGGGTGGCTCCTTGACCGCCCCCGGACCTTCCATTACGCTCGACGCCGCCCCTGGGCCCTTCCGCTGGCGCCGGTGCGCCCGTGCGCACATGCCCGGGGCCCCCCCAGCGCAGCGAGATCCCTCGGCCCGATGGCTGTCGACAAGAACAAGATCATCGCCGAGGCGACGAAGCTCGTTCAGAAGGGGGCGTACGACAAGGCGATCAAGAGCTACGAGAAGATCCTCGCGGAGGACGCGAAGGACGTCCGCATCCTCCTCAAGGTCGGCGAGCTCCACCAGAAGAAGGGCGACGACAAGGCCGCCGCCGCCGCGTTCCAGAAGGTCGCCGAGACCTACGCCGAGCAGGGCTTCTTCCTCAAGTCGGTCGCCGTCTACAAGCAGATCGTGAAGCTCGACCCGGACGACGTCCGGGCCAACGAGCGGCTCGCCGCGCTCTACCAGCAGCTCGGGCTCATGAGCGACGCGATGGGCCAGCTCCAGACCGTCGCGGCCGCCCACGAGAAGGCGGGCGACCTCGCCCGGCTCACCGACGTCCTCCGCCGCATGGTGGAGCTCGACCCGGACAACATCGCCTCGTCGATCAAGCTCGGCGAGATGCAGGCGCGCGCGGGCCAGCCGGCGGCGGCCCTGGAGTGCTTCCGCCGCGCCGCCGCCTACCTGAAGCGGAACGGCCGCGCCGACGAGTACCTCAAGGTCGCCGAGCGGATCGCGGTGCTCACGCCGGACGATCACGCGCTCATCCGCGAGCTCGCGCACGTCTACCTCGGCAAGGGCGACACGAAGCGCGCCCTCGCCAAGCTCCAGCTCTGCTTCAAGGTGGACGCGAAGGACGTCGAGACGCTGCAGCTCCTCGCCCAGGCGTTTCGCGATCTCGGTCAGACCTCGAAGACGATCTCGGTCTACAAGGAGCTCGCGCGCGTCCACGAGGAGCGCGGCCATGCGGGAGAGGCCCGCGCCGCCTGGCGCAAGGTCCAGGAGCTCGCCCCGGGCGATCCGGACGCGGCTGCGGCGCTCGGCGCCGGCGCGCCGTCGCGAGCGGCCCCGGCGCGCCCGGCGGCGCAGGGTCACCCGGCGGCGACGCCGCTCGCCTTCGGCCCGACGTTCACGCCTCCGCCCGTGCCGGGCCGCGCGCCGCCGCCCGCCCC
>NZ_JALCZC010000114.1:0-13299 GCF_022690805.1 Anaeromyxobacter sp. SG66 | reverse complement strand
TGCCGCTCGCCGCGCCCGCGGCCGGCGGGGCCGGCGTGTCGGTCTGCCCCGACCCGCCCGGCGTCGGCCCCGGCGTCGCGGGGGTCTCGGCGAGCGGCGAGGGGTGCGTGAGCGTCACGGAGTCGAACGCGTTGCCGTCCACGTCCCGCGCCTCGAGCGTGAGCGTGTTCGCCGTCACGTCCACCTCGACGAAGTGGTGTGTCGCGCGCGAGAACGCGGTGAAGTCGCTCGCACCCACCGTGTAGAGCGGCGCGCCCGCGCCGCCGGTCACGACGTACGTCACGCCGCCGTCTGCGGGCTGTCCTCCCACCATCGGCCGGCTGCGCTCGTAGTCGTGATCGTGGCCGTTCAGCACGAGATCCACGCCGTACTTCTCGAAGATGGGGCCCCACCGCTGGCGCAGCCCCGTGTCGCTGCCGTGCTCGCCGGAGGAGTACGGCGGGCGGTGGAACGCGACCACCGTCCAGCGGATGTCGGGGTTGCTCGCCGCGCGCGCCAGGTCGGCCTCGAGCCACTGGTCCTGGGCGTCGCCGGCCGTGCCGGCGGGCTCGGTGAAGAGCACGACGAAGTGGGTGTTGCCGTAGTCGAACGAGGAGTACGCCTCGTCCTCGTAGCCGGCGGCGCTCGGCGCGTGGCGCGGCAGCGCGAGCTGCGCGAAGAAGAGGCCGCCGCCGATGTCGTGGTTTCCGGCGGCGGACACGAACGGAGTCGTCGAGACGAGGGGCTCCATCGTCGTGAACCACCCGTCCCAGAGGGACTGCGTCCCGCCGCTCTCGACGAGGTCCCCCGAGTCGATCGAGAACGCCGGCTGGGACCGCTGCACGGCCGCGCGCACCTGCGCGCGCGCGGCGTCGTCCGTACGGCTGTCGCCGAAGGCGGCGAAGCGGAAGCTCGCGCTCGCCGAGGGCGTCGGTCCCGTCGTGAACGTGCGATCCGCGGACCAGCTCGCCGCGCTGCCGCACCGGAAGTGATAGGCGGTCCCCGCGGAGAGGCCGGTGAGCTGCGCCTCGTGCAGGTACGATCCCTGGTACGCGACCGACGCCGCAGCCTGCGTCTGGCCGTAGCCGGTGTCGCCCCCGTACTCGACCGCGCCGGTGGGCTCGCTGGAGCGCCAGGCGACGGTCATCGTGGTGTCGGTCGGCCCCTGCCAGCCGAGGTGGATCTGCGACGGTGCCGCGAGCGCGGGCGCCGCAGCCAGAAGGGTAGGCAGAAGGAGGAAAACCCGTGCATTCATCCGACCTCCGGACGGGAGAGCGGGACCTCGCCCGATCACCCGTGTCCCGGTTCGAACGCCCGCCCGGCCGGGAAACATCCCCTGGCGCGTGAGAGGCCACGAGCGGTTCCCTCCTCCGAGGGGAGGCAGCGGTCCCCGATCTCTCGAGTCGCATGCAATCGCCCGCGATGGCAGAGCGCATCACCGCTCGAGTCGAGCGAGGGATGCGTCGCAGGCTCAGGGGGCAGCACTTCAGTAGCGACCGGCCAGATACGCCCAGCGCGCCGCGATCCAGCCGCGGGTGTACGCGAGCTCCTCCTCGCGCGACGGCCAGCCCACCCGCCCCTCTCGCGCGAAGAACGCGGCTTGCGCGTCACGCCAGCGCGCCTCGTCGCGCGCCCCGGCGGCCTCGGTCTGCGCGGCGAGCGTGTCGAACGCGGCGAGCACGTCCGCGACGGGGACCCGCTCGCGCACCGCGGCGCCCAGCCGCGCGCGCGTGCCGGCGGCGAACGGCGGCGCGAGGAGCCGCCGGAAGAGGCCGTTCTCCCAGACGAACTCCTCGCCCGAGTCCGCCGCCTGGTGCTTGGTTTGCCACTCCTGGCCCAGGCTCGCGCCGTAGTCCCAGATCGTCGCGCGCCATGGACCGCCGGCGGGGTCGTGGAAGAGGAAGACGTTCTTCCGGGCGCAGTCGGAGGAGCGCGCGAGCATCACCATCACCCACCAGTCGCGCAGCTCGTCGACGTCGGCCACGGCCGCGAGGCGCGCCGCGAACGTCGCGTCGTCAGCGGTCGCGACGAGCTGGACGAGGGCGTCGAGCTCGTCGAAGGCGCCGGGCTCGCCCTGCAGCGGCGTGCCCTCCTCCTTCTCGTAGCCGTCGTGCCAGGTGAGCTTCGGCTGGCCCTCGTTGCTGGTCGCGTAGAAGTTCGCGAGGTTCGTCTTCGACTGGTACAGGTTCCCGTCGCCGTCGAGCCCGTGCTCGCTCAGCACCTGCCCGCCGATCTTCTCGCTCATCATGTAGACGCCGCGGTACTCGCCGTTCACGTAGAGCACGGCGCTGGCCGTGCGGACGTCGATGGGCCGGTCGGCGACGCGCCTCCAGAGCCCGAGCGCCAGCCGATCGCGGATCTGCGTCACGTCGTCGAACGTCGTGACGAGCAGGAGCTTCTTCCGCGCGGGGAAGCCGAGCAGCGGATCCGAGAACTGGGCGGTGTCGGGGAACGAGAGCGTGTAGCTCTTCTTCGGGAAGTCGGCGGAGCGCGTGCCGCGGTACTTCACCTCGATGCCGCGGGTCCGGCCGCGGTAGGTGAGCGAGGCCGGCACGTAGGTGGTGAAGTTCACGGTGCCGTCGACGCGCAGGTGGAAGACGGGCAGTCCGTACTCCTCGGTGTAGCGGGCGGGGTCGGGCGGAGCGTTCCCGGGCGCGTCCCACCGATCGGCCACGCCCACGCGGAGGAGCGCCTCCCCGTCGCCGGGCACGCGCACGACGACGTCGTACACGCCCGCATCGGCCAGCCCGGTCTTCCAGGAGATGGTCCCGGCCGCGAGGTCGAGCAGCGCTCCTGCGGGCAAGCCCTCGAGCACCGACGAGGCGGGCAGGGGCTCGTTGCCCGAGCAGGCGACCGTGAGCCGGAGCGCGTCGCCCTCCAGGATCCAGGCGGGTCCGGTGATCTTCATCCCGCACGAGGTGGGCGGAGGCGGAGGTGGAGGAGGAGGCGGCGGCGGAACGATCGGGAGGCCGTCGCCGTCCGAGGTGTCGTGGATGGGAGGGGAGCTGCACGCCGCCGATAGCGCGAGCAGGGCGGTGGCCGCGAGCAGGGTGGCCTTCCGTCGGGTCATGCTACCTCCGGCCTCTCCGCTCACCGTGGAGCGGCGCCGCGCAGGGCGCACCTGCTCGACTGGGAGCCGACCCGGCGGCGCCTCGGACGGTGCACCCGGCGTGGGCGGCGGGCCGCCCACCGGGGAGCGCGACCCGGAGGCGGGCGCACGGCGGGGTGAAGAAGTAGCCGCTCCGGCCACGGCCGCGTAGGTTCGTCCCGTGCGCATGGGCCGCTACGACATCACCACCGTGGTCGACGCCTGGTTCGCGCTCGACGGGGGGGCGATGTTCGGGATCGTCCCCCGGCCACTGTGGGAGAAGAAGCTCGCCCCGGATGCGCGGAACCGGATCCGGCTCGCCGCGCGCTGCCTCGTCGCGATCGACCGGGACGCGCGCCGCGTCATCGTCGTGGACGACGGCTTGGGCGACAAGTGGGACCCGAAGCGCTCCGACATCTACGCGATCGATCGCTCCGCCGGAGGGCTCGACGCCGGGCTGGCCCGGCTCGGCCTCTCGCGCGACGACGTCACGGACGTCCTCCTCACCCACCTGCACTTCGATCACGCCGGCGGCACGACCCGGCGCGGCGCGGGCGGCCGGCTCGAGCTGTCCTTCCCGCGGGCGACGTACCACCTGCAGCGGCGCAACTGGCTGTGGGCACACGCGCCGTCCGACCGCGACGCGGGGAGCTTCCTGCCCGACGACTTCGCGCTGCTGCAGCACTCGAACCGGCTCCACCTCATCGACGGCGACGAGTCGCCCTTCCCCGACGTGGACCTCATCCTCTCCGAGGGCCACACCGTCGGGCAGCAGCTCCCGCGGTTCCGCGGGGAGGGCACGCACCTCGTGTTCTGCGGCGACATCATCCCGACGCACGCGCACCTCCGGCCGAGCTGGGTGATGGGGTACGACCTGTTCCCGGTCACCACCGTGGAGGAGAAGAAGGTGCTCCTCGCCGAGGTGCTCGAGGACGAAGGCGTGCTGGTGTTCGAGCACGATCCGCTCATGGCGGGGTGCCGGCTGCGCGAGGAGGCGGGGCAGCCGGTGTTCCACGAGGCGGTGGAGCTTTGACGCCGGGCCGCGCGACGGCGCGCTCCGCGGGCCGCTCCGGCGCGGCCTCGGCCGGCTCCGGCCGGGCTCGCGCGAGCCGCGCGACGCTGGCGCGGCGCGCTCACCTCGGGTAAGGGTCTCCGGCTTTCTGGCCGGAGGAGCCCGACGAATGGAAGAGCAGAAGGTCACCGTCAGCCGCCGGGGCGCCGAGCGCCTCGCCGCCGGGCACCTGTGGATCTACCGCGCGGACGTGGAGAAGCTGCCCGCGGCCGAGGCTGGCGACGTCGTCGCGGTGGTGGACGGCCGCGGCCGCTTCCTCGCGAAGGCGTTCTGGTCGGCGCGCTCCAAGATCGCGCTGCGCATCGTCACGCGCGACGAGGTGCCGGTGGACGAGGCGTTCCTCGCCGAGCGGCTCGAGGCGGCGGTGGACCTGCGCCGGCGCGCGTTCGGCGACGAGCGATTCGTCCGAGTCGTCCACGGCGAGGCGGATCTCCTGCCCGGCCTCGTGGTCGATCGGTACGGCGACGCCGCGGTGCTGCAGACGCTCGTCCCCGCGACCGACCGGCGCAAGGCGCTCCTCGCCGAGCTCGTCGCCGGGGCGCTCGGCGTACGGACGATCGTCGAGCGGAACGACGTGCGCGTCCGCGAGCTCGAGGGGCTCGCCCAGGTGAAGGGCGTGCTGCGCGGGGAGGCGCCGGGCCCGGTCGTCTACCCCGAGGGCGCGGTGCGCATGCGCATCGACCTCCTCGCCGGGCAGAAGACCGGCGCGTTCCTCGACCAGCGCGAGAACCACCTGCGCGCCGGCGAGTACGCGCGCGGCCGGTGCCTCGACTGCTTCAGCTACGCGGGCGGGTTCGCGCTGCAGCTCGCCCTGCGCGCCGAGCAGGTCACGGCCGTCGAGATGCAGCCCACCGCCGCGGGGCTCCTGCGCGAGAACGTGTCGCTGAACCGGGCGGCGAACGTCGAGGTCGTCGAGGCGAACGCGTTCGACTACCTGCGCGACCGCGCCGAGGAGCCGCCCGCCTACGACCTGGTCGTGCTCGACCCCCCTGCCTTCGCGAAGAACAAGGACGCCCTCGCCGCGGCGCGGCGCGGCTACAAGGAGGTGAACCTCCGGGCGATCCAGATCCTCAAGCCGGGCGGGATCCTCGTGACCGCCTCGTGCAGCTACCACCTGGCCGAGGCGATGCTCGAGGAGCTCGTCCTCGACGCCGCGAACGACGCGGGGCGGCGCGTGCAGCTCCTCGAGCGCCGCGGCGCGGGCCGCGACCACCCCGTGCTGCTCGGCGTCCCCGAGACGCGGTACCTGAAGTGCTTCGTCCTGCGGGTGGTTTGACGCTACGCGAAGGCCCCGCGCGGGCGCTCGCCGGGCGCAGGACCTCCTATCGGCGCGGGCGCGCGGCGGGGTAGGATCTCCAGCCGCACCTCTCTCGGAGGAGACGCGCCCGGAATGATCCGGCCCGATGAGCTCGGCACCGGCCCGCTCGACGCGCTCGCCCGCGCGCCGCTCCTCGCACGCCTCGACGCGGCCGAGCGCGCCCGGCTGCTCGCCCGCGCCGAGCTCGTCACGGTCCCGGCCCGCACGCGGGTGCACGCGGACGCCGACGCCGGGCGAGGCCTCGACCTCGTGCTGGAGGGGGCCGCCACGCTCCGCAGCGCCGACCTGCCGCTCCGGCGCCTGGGGCCCGGCGACCACTTCGGCGAGCTCGCGCCGCTCTCGGCGGACCACCGCGGCGAGACCGTCACGGCGGAGACCCCGCTCACGGTGGCGCGGCTCTCGGCGCGCGGCTGGGACGCGCTCGTCCGCGACGACCCGGCCCTCGCCGCCAAGCTCGCGACCGCCCTCGCGGCGGCGCTCTCGGAGGAGCTCCGGCGCGTGACCGGCGAGATGGGGCTCCTGCTCCGCGGCCGCTCGCTGCCGCGCGCGCCCGAGGTGACGGTGCACCTCCTCGGCGAGGTCCGGCACGTCCGCACCGGGACCCGCCTCGCGGAGCTGCTCCCGGCCGAGCTCGACGGCGCGCTCGTCGTCGGCGGGCTCCTCGCGCACAAGCCGGTCTCGCTCGCGACCCCGGTCTTCACCGACACCACGGTCGCGCCGCTCACCCTCCGTCACTGGGAAGGGCGCACCATCTACGCCCACTCGGTCGGGCTCCTCCTGCTCGAGGCGGCGCACCAGCTCGCGCCCGCGCTCGCCGTCCGCATGGGCCCGTCGCGCGGGACGCGGCAGGTCGTCCTGGTCCACGGCCTCGAGCCCGCGGAGCGGCCGGCGTACGCCGCGCGCCTCGCGGAGCAGATGGCGCGCCTCGCCCAGGCCGACGCGCCCTTCCGGCTCGAGTACTGGCCGACCGACGAGGCCGCCGCGTACTTCGCGGAGCGCGGGTGGGAGGACGCGGCCCGGCTCCTGCGCGTTCGACGGCAGGCCACGGTGCGGCTCGTCTCGTGCGGCGAGCTGTACGCGCTCTCGATGGGCCCTCTCCTCCCGTCCACCGGCGCGGTGCGCGGGTTCCGGCTCGAGCCCGCCGAGGAGGGGCTCGCGCTCGATCTCGGCGACCGCGATCCGCGCAACGGCCACCGCGGCGGAGCGGCGCGCCGCGGGCAGCCCTCCCGCGACGGCGGGATGGTCGCGGAGCACCAGCGCTGGCTCGAGGCGCTCGGGGTGACGAGCGTCGGCGCCTTCAACGACCTGTGCATCTCCGGCCAGGTGTCGCAGCTCATCCGGGTGGCCGAGGGCTTCCACGAGAAGCGCATCGGCCAGATCGCCGACGCCATCGCGACCCGCCGCGACCGCCTGCGGGTCATCGCCATCGCGGGCCCGTCCTCGTCGGGCAAGTCGACCTTCATCAAGCGCCTCACCGTCCAGCTCCAGATCGACGGGGTGAACCCGGTGGCGCTCGGCCTCGACGACTACTACGTGGACCGCGAGCGCACCCCGCGCGACGACGCGGGCGAGTGGGACTTCGAGGCGCTCGAGGCGATCGACCTCCCGCTCCTCCAGGACCACGTCCGCCGCCTCATCGCCGGCGAGCCGGTGCGCACCGCGCGCTACGACTTCCTCACCGGCACGAGCCACCCGGACGGCGGCCCGGTCATCCAGCTCCGCCCCCGCGACGTGCTCCTCGTCGAGGGCATCCACGGCCTCGACCCGCGCCTGCTCGACGACATCCCGCCGGCGGGCTCGCTCTACCGGGTGTTCATCCACCCCGCCACCACCCTGCCCTTCGACCGGCTCACGCGCACGTCCGCGACGGACCTGCGGCTCCTCCGGCGCATCGTGCGCGACCGCCACCGCCGCGGGTACGGGGCGGCGGAGAACATCCTGCGCTGGCCCTCGGTGCAGGCCGGCGAGCGGGAGCACATCTTCCCGCACCAGCACGAGGCGGACGCGGTGTTCGACTCGTCGCTCGTGTACGAGCCCGCCGTCCTGAAGGTCTTCGCCGAGCGGTACCTCCTGGAGGTGCCCCCCAACCACGCCGCCTACCCGACCGCCCACCGGCTCCGCTACCTCGTCGATCGCTTCGTCTCCATCTACCCCGACCACGTCCCGCCCACCTCGCTCCTGCGCGAGTTCATCGGCGGGAGCGGGTTCGAGTACTGAGGGCCGGGATGCCCTTCAACGGCAGCGACTCGCGCCGTCTCCGCCGCTTCCGCGAGCTCGTGGAGGAGACCGCGCGCGCGTGCGCCCCGGAGGACGCGGCGGCGCTGCGCACGGAGCTCGACGAGCTCGTCGACGAGCGCGCGCTCGCGGAGGCGGTCATCGACCGGACCGGCGCGCTCGTGGTGGTGCTCGATCGCGAGGGCTACGTCCGCCGCTGGAACGCCGCCTGCGCCCGCGCGACGGGGTACTCCGCGGAGGAGATGCTGGGCCGGTCGCTGTGGGACCTCATCCTCCCCGAGGAGCGGGACGGGGTCCGGGCCACCCTCGACGCGCTCCGCGCCGGCCGCGCCACCACCACGCACGAGAACCACTGGATCGCGCGCGACGGGCAGCGCCGGCTCGTGTCCTGGAGCAACGCGTCGCTGCTCGACGAGGCCGGCGAGGTCCGGGCCATCGTGGCGACGGGCCTCGACATCACCGAGCGGACGCAGGCGGAGGTCGCGCTGCGGGCGCAGGCGAAGCGGCTCGAGGCGCTCGCGGAGGCGTCGCGGGTGTTCGCCTCCGGCCTCGACTACAAGACGACCCTCGACACCGTCGCGCGCCGGCTGTGCGAGCTCATCGGCGACGGGGCGCTCATCCGCGTCGTCTCGCCGGACGGCAACTGGCTCGTCCCGGTCGCGGTCTACCACCCCTCCCCGGAGCGGGCCGCGCTGCGCCGGCGCATCATCGCCGCCGCCCCGCAGCGGACCGACGAGGGCATCACCGCGGGCCCGCTCGCGACCGGGCGGACGCTGCGCATCCCTGCGCTCTCCCAGGAGAGGGTGCGCAACGAGATGAAGCCGGAGTACTGGCCCTACCTCGAGGGCGTGACGAGCCTGCTCATCGCGCCGCTCGCCCAGCGCCACGAGGTGTTCGGCCACATCACGCTCATGCGCGACGCAGGCGGCGCGCCGTACACCGCGGACGACGAGGCTCTGCTCGAGGACCTCGCCCACCGCGCCGCGCAGGCGATCGAGAACGCGCGGCTCTACTCCGACGCGCAGAACGCGGTCGCGGCGCGCGACGAGTTCCTCTCCATCGCCTCGCACGAGCTGCGCACCCCGCTCACGGCGCTCCGCCTCGCGCTCGGGAACATGCGGCGGGTCACCTCGCGCGAGGCGCTCGAGCGGCTCCCGCCCGAGCACGTGGAGCGCGTCCTCGGGGCTGCGGAGCGGCAGGGACAGCGGCTCGAGAAGCTCGTCGCGGCGCTGCTCGACGTCTCGCGCATCCACATGGGGAAGCTGGACCTCGACCTCGAGGAGGTGGAGCTCGGGGCGGTGGTGACGGACGCGCTCGCCCAGCTCGAGGACGAGGCCTCGCAGACGGGCTCGACGCTCTCCGCCTCGGGCACGCCGGTGCGCGGCGCCTGGGACCGGCTGCGGCTCTCGCAGGTCGTGACGAACCTGCTCTCGAACGCCGTGAAGTACGGGGCCGGGAAGCCCGTCGAGGTGAGCTACGGCCCCTCCGCCACCGGCGCGGTGCTCGTGGTCCGCGATCAGGGCATCGGGATCTCCGCGTCGGATCAGCCGCAGATCTTCGAGCGCTTCGAGCGGGCGGTCTCGTCCCGCAACTACGGCGGGCTCGGGCTCGGGCTCTACATCGTGCGGCGGATCGTGGAGGCTCACGGCGGCACCATCCGCGTCGAGAGCGCGCCGGGGAAGGGCTCCACGTTCCAGGTCGAGCTGCCGCTCCGGCCGCTCTGCGCCCGCCCGGGCCACGGCGCCCTGGACCCCGCGTCCGCGCACTGAGCGCGGGAGGGTGATTCCCGAACAGGCGACCGAAGCGGCGCCGAAGCGGAATCGGCGAAGCCGATCGCGTTGGCGCAGGGACCCGGCGAGCAGGGGTGGGGGCGCAGCCCTCATCATTCATGACAAGTGCAACTCGCCGGACGAGCGGCGGGTGGTTCGACCACGGCTTCCGTGCGCATGTCGGATTCGGGCATCGACGGGGGCCGCGCACGCGCTCGTGCTCGACCCCGATGAACGCGGGAAGGCGGCGGAGCAGGGGAGCGTCTCGTCGTGTCGAGGGGCGACGGAGTGACTTCGCGCGGGGTGCGCGCGGACTTCTCGAAGGCGCCTCCGCAGCTCGCCCCGGAGCGCGGGCTGGAGCGTCGTGGGAGGTCGACCGTATTCACCTATGGTGACAGCTATCGCCAGCGGTAGCGCCGGCCGGTGTCGCGGCTCTCCTCGCGCTAGGCGGGGCGTCCCAGTTGCGGTGGGTGAAACATTCCCCATTGACGCCTTCTCGCCCCGATTGCGCTCAGGCATACGGGCGGCGCGGGAAGGCTACTCTCGCGCACGCTTCTCGCGCGTGAAGCGCGCGCCGATCGCCTTGGGGCAACGACGAGGGTGCGCCGGAGAACGCCGCACAGACCCGAGCCTGGAGCGTCCCCGGAGCTTCGAAAATCGCGTGCTACGAAGGGTGTACTGGAGGTGCATCCCCATGTCTGCGCTCACTCCCGCTGCTCTCGAGTCGAACGTCCTCGCCCTGCGCCTGCGCGAGCTCGCCGGGGAGGAACGGAACGTCCAGGTCGACTTCCTCCTGCACCTCGACGAATTCGATCGGCGCCGCGCCTTCGTCGAGATCGGCCATGCGTCCCTCTGGGCGTACTGTTTGGAGGCGCTCCACCTCCGGGAGGGCGCCGCCGGCCGGCGCATCCAGGCGATGCGGGTGCTGCGCCGCTTCCCGATCCTGGAAGCTCCGCTGCGCGATGGGCGTCTTTGCCTCTCCACCGTGGCGCTCCTCGGCCAGGTGCTCACGGAGCAGAACGTGGACGACCTCCTCGCTCGCGCCGCCTTCCGGACCCGGGCCGAGGTCGAGCACCTCGTCGCCTCCGTCCAGGCGCGCACCGCTCCGCGTGCTGGCCTTCGCAAGCTCACCGAACGCGCGCCCGCCGTGGTGAGCGCAGCGCTAGAGCTCCCGCAGGCCGAGCGGGCCGAGGTGGCTACCGCACCCGGCCCTGCGGAGCCGACCCTCGGCCCCGGTCCCACGGCCGGCGCGCTGCCGGCGCCCCCGCCCCCCGTCGCGCAGGCGAAGCGACGGGCCGAGACGCTCGCCGTCTCGGAGAGCCACTGGTCGCTCTGTGTCACCCTCGACCGCGCCTGCAAGGAGGACCTCGAGACGCTCCGGTCGCTTCTGTCGCACAAGGTCCCGGACGGCGACCTCGCGGCGGTGCTCCACGAGGCGATCCGCTGCGCCATCGAGAAGCACGGCAAGCGCAAGGGCGCGGTCGCGCCGGAGCGGAAGACGAAGGGAGCGAAGCAGGCCACGGCTGAGCAGGCCGGGACGGCGGCCGCGGCGAAGCCTTCGGAGGGGAGGACCACGATCCCGGCGATAGTGCGCCGCGCCGTGTGGAAGCGCGACGGCGGGCGCTGCGCCTGGGTCGGCCCGGACGGCTGCCGCTGCAAGAGCCGCTGGAAGCTCGAGCTCGACCACATTCAACCCGCCTCCCTCGGGGGACCATCGACGATCGACAACCTTCGGCTCGCCTGCCGAGCTCACAATCTGCTTCACGCAGAGAGGAGCTTCGGGCGCGAGCACATGGATCGCTTCCGGCGAGAGTCGAGCGACGGGCCGACGCCGCCCGCGCACGCTGACGTGGCACCTCTGCGTCCGGTCATGCAGCTGGGGATGTGGGCGCCGTGATCCGCTGCCGCGCACGGGCAACGCGCCGATGCCGAACCGGAGCGCGCGGTGCGCCGCTCGGCCGACCAGTGCCGCCTCCGTCGGTCAGCAGCCGAAGATGTGACGAATCCTCAAAGCGCAGCCCCCGTCAGATCGACAAGAAGCCGCGCGCGGGGAAGAGCAGCACGTCCTCGATCGCCTCGGCGCCGGCGACGAGCATGAGCAGGCGGTCGAACCCGACCGCGACGCCGCCCGCGGGGGGCATGCGGCCCACCGCCTCGAGGAACGGCTCGTCGAGCGGGAACACCGGGCGCCCCAGGGCGCGACGGAGCGCCTGCTCCTCCACGAGCCGCGCGCGCTGCTCCGCCGCGTCGGTGAGCTCGGTGAAGCCGTTCGCGAGCTCGAGCCCGCCCGCGTAGAGCTCGAAGCGCTCGGCCCAGCGCGGGTCGTCCGGCTTCACCCGGGAGAGCGCGGCCATCGAGGCGGGCCAGTCGACGAGGTACTCGGGCCGCTCCACGCCGAGCCGTGGCTCGACCGCGTCGAGCATCACGCGGAAGAACACGTCGTCGAACCCCTCGCCGGGCGGTCCGGGGTCGTGTCCCGCGGCGCGGGCCGCCGCGGCGAGCCGGCCGGCGTCGCCCCCGCAGGCCGCGAGGTCCACGCCAGCGTGGCGACGGAACGCGTCCGCGACGGTGGTGCGCGGGAAGGGGGCGGCGAGGTCGATGGCGCGCCCGCCGCGGGCGACGCGGGTGCCCCCCGCGACCGCGCGCGCGCACGCCTCCAGGAGCCGCTCGAGGTCCTGCATCACGCCCTCGTAGTCGGTGCCCGCCCGGTAGAGCTCGAGCATCGTGAACTCGGGGTTGTGCGTGCGCGAGATCTCGCCGTTCCGGAACACGCGCGAGAGCTGGAAGATGCGCGGGAAGCCCTCGGCGAGGAGCCGCTTCATGGCGTACTCGGGGCTGGTGATGAGCCAGAGCGGCCGCGCCGCTCCCCCGCCCTCCGGCACGAAGGGCGCCTCGAAGGGCGACAGGTGCGGCTCCATGCCGGGCGCAGGCACGAGGGTGGGCGTCTCCACCTCCTCATAGCCGAGGCCGCCGAGGAACCGGCGCACCTCGGTGGCGAGCCGGGCGCGCTGGCGGGCGCGTTCGCGTCGGGAGACGGGCATGCGCGGGGAGAGTAACCGCGCGCGCGTCGGCGTGCCGAGGGGAACCGCCGATCCCGATCCCGACCCCGACCCCGACCCCGACCCCGACCTCGTCCCCGACCCTCCTCCCCTCGTCAACCCCTCCGCCCTCCCCGGTTGACGACCCCCTCGCCCCTCGCGATACTGCCCCTCCGCTCGCGCGAGATGCCGTCCTTCCTCGACAGACCGGGCCTCACCCTCCATTGCGAGGACGAAGGCCAGGGGCCGGCGCTCCTCGCCGTTCACGGTTGGTCCCTGTCCGGCCGCTGGCTCCTCGACGCGCTCCCGCCCGCGCTCCTCGCCGGACGCCGCGCGCTCGCGCCGGACCTGCGCGGCCACGGCCGCTCCCAGGCGGGCGCGCCCTTCACGCTCGCCGAGCTCGCGAGCGATCTCGTGGCGGCCTTCGACGCCCTCGCCCTCGAGCGCGCGGTGCTCCTCGGCTGGTCGCTCGGCGCGCAGGCGGCGCTCGCCGCGCTGCCGCGCCTGCGCGGGCGGATCGCGGGGCTCGCGCTCGTCTCGGCGACCCCGCGCTTCACCGAGGGCGAAGGCTGGCCGCACGGCCTCCCCGCGCGCACGCTCGCGGCGCTCGCGCGCCACGTGGAGCGCGACCCCGCCCGCGCCGCCGCGCGCTTCCACGAGGGCATGTTCGTGCCGGGCGAGCTCGACGCGGGCGCCGCGGTTCGCGCCGCCGCCCTCCGGGCGCGGACGCCCTTGCCCTCCCCCGCCGCGCTCCGCGCCGGGCTCGACGTGCTCGCCGCCGCGGACCTGCGCGGCGCGCT
>NZ_JALCZC010000113.1:0-13430 GCF_022690805.1 Anaeromyxobacter sp. SG66 | reverse complement strand
TCGCTCGCGCCGGCGCCGGCCGCCGCGCTCGCCGAGCTGCCGCCCTGCGCGAGCGCGCCGCTCGCGCGGCTCGGCCGGCGGGTCACCGCCGTGCTCGCCGCCGCCGACGGCGCGACGGTGGTCGGCACCTTCGACGATGGCGTCGTGTGGCTCGGGCCTGACGGCGCCGCGGAGGCGGTCCCGGGGCTCGAGGGGCGCTCGCGGTTCGTGAACGCGCTCGCGGAGCACGACGGGCTCGTGTGGGCGGCGACGCAGGGCGGGCTCGTGGCGCTCGACGGGCCGCGGGAGGCGCTCGTACTGCTGCGGGGAGAGGGCGTCACGGCGCTCGCGCGCGCGGGAGCGCGGCTCTACGCCGGGACGGCGCGCGGCGTGTTCCGCGTCTCGGCGGACCGCGGCGCCGAGCCCATGGCGGTGACCGGTCCGGACGGCGAGCCGATCCGCGCGACCGCGCTCGCCGCGACGGCGACGGAGCTCTGGATCGGGACGGCCTCCGGCGCCTACGCGCTGCCGCTCGCGAACCTCGACGCGCCGCTCCTCGCGCGGACGGCCGCCTGGCACCCGCTCGTGTTCGGTGCGCCGGGCGCCGCGACGAACGTGGTCACCGCGCTCGCGCCGCTCGGTGACGGCGCGCTCGCCGGCACCGACGACGGCGGGCTCGTGCGGCTCGCGCGGGACGGGGGCGTCGCCGCGCTGAGGCTCGCCGACGCCCGCGCGAACGAGGTGAACCCGAACGCCGCCGCGGCGACCGGCGGGGGGGTGGTGGTCGGGACGCAGGGCGGCGGGCTCGTCTTCGCTCGGACGCGGGAGGCGGGGCTCGGCGCGGGGAGGCCGCGCGGGCTCGAGCGCCTCGCCGTGTCGGCGGTGTGGGCGGGGGCGGACGAGGTGATCCTGGCCGGGACGGCGGACGGCGAGGTGCTGCGGCTCGCCTGCGAGCGGCCGGGATCGTGAGGCTCGGACGGCTACCGCCCGAAGACGACCGCGAGGCGGCGGCGGAGCTCGTCGCGGACGTCGCGGAACGCCTGGAGCCGGTCCTCCTCCGGGCCTCCCGCGCCGGCGGGATCGGGGAGGCCCCAGTGGACGCGGTGCGCCTTCCCCAGGAAGGCCGGGCAGACCTCCTCTGCGCAGAGCGTGACGACCGCGTCGACGGTGTCGGGAGGGATCGCCTCCACGCTCTTCGAGCGGTGGCCGGCGATGTCGAGGCCGATCTCGGCGAGCGCGCGCACGGCGAGCGGGTTCACGCGCGAGGGCTGCGAGCCCGCCGACGACACGGTCACCCCGGCGGGCGCGAGCGAACGCGCGATGCCCTCGGCCATCTGGCTGCGGGCGGAGTTCGCGACGCAGAGGAACAGGACGTGGCGCGGCGCGAGCCTCCGGAGCTCCTCCGCCTCGCGCCGCCAGTCCGCGCCGGTCACGGGCTCGCCTTCCCGCGCGCGGGGCCGAAGCTCCCCGCGCAGTTCTTCACGCCCGCGAGCTCCGCCGTCTCGCCCGGGAAGAAGCGGTCGCGGAGCCGGAGGGCGACCGTGACGAGGCCGATGAGCACCGGCACCTCGACGAGCGGCCCGATCACCGCCGCGAACGCCGCGCCGTGCGCCATCCCGAACGTCGCGACCGCCACCGCGATGGCGAGCTCGAAGTTGTTCGACGCCGCCGTGAAGGAGAGGGTGGCGGTCTGGCCATAGCTCGCCCCGACCTTCCGGCTCATGAAGAACGAGACGAAGAACATGACGACGAAGTAGACGAGGAGCGGGATCGCGATCCGCACCACGTCGAGCGGCACCTGCACGATGGTCTCGCCCTTGAGCGAGAACATCACGATGATGGTGAAGAGGAGGGCGACGAGCGTGATGGGCGAGATGCGCGGGATGAAGACCCCGCGGTACCACGCCTCGCCCTTCCAGGCGCGGAGGCCGAAGCGGCTCGCCATCCCGGCCAGGAAGGGGACGCCGAGGTAGACGAAGACGCTCTTCGCGATCTCGCCGATGGTGATGTGGACCTCGGCGCCGGCGAGGCCGAGCCAGCGCGGCAGGACCGTGATGAAGACCCAGGCGTAGACCGAGAAGAACAGCACCTGGAAGATCGAGTTGAACGCGACGAGCCCGGCGCAGTACTCGGTGTCGCCCCTGGCGAGGTCGTTCCAGACGATGACCATCGCGATGCAGCGCGCGAGGCCGATGAGGATGAGGCCGACCATGTACTCGGGGCGGTCGCGCAGGAAGATCACGGCCAGCGCGAACATGAGCAACGGTCCCACGATCCAGTTCTGGACGAGGGAGAGCGCGAGCACCTTCCCGTTCCGGAAGACCCGCGGCAGCTCCTCGTAGCGGACCTTCGCGAGGGGCGGGTACATCATCAGGACGAGGCCCACCGCGATCGGGATCGAGGTCGTCCCGACCGACATCCGCTCGAGCATGGGGACGACGCCCGGCACGAGGAAGCCGAGCGCCACGCCCGCGCCCATGGCGAGGAAGATCCAGAGCGTCAGGTAGCGGTCGAGGAACGAGAGGCGACGGGTCACGCCGGCGCGCGCCGGCGCGACGAGGGTGGCTTCGGACATGGGCTAGAGGCTCCCGACGAGGGACTTGAGCCGGCGCAGGGTGCGGGGCTCGATGCAGTAGCAGACGCGCGGACCGTCGATCTCGCCGCGGATGAGGCCCGCCTCCTTGAGCACCTTGAGGTGCTGCGAGACGGTGGACTGCGCCAGCGGGAGCTCGTCGACGATGTCGCCGCAGACGCACGCCTCGCGGCGGACCAGGAGGCGGAGGATCTGGACCCGCGCCGGGTGCCCGACCGCCTTCGCGAGGAGCGCCAGCTCCTCGTCCGCGTCGGAGCCCTCGACCGGCCGGAGGTCGGGTTCCTGTCTCGGCTCCGGAGCCGGACCGCAGGCCGGGACCTTCTTGAGCTGGGGCGCCATGGAATCGGCTATCTACGATGGACGCGCGCGAGAGGCAAGACCGGGCGCCCGGGCGAGCGGGCGCGTCACGCACCTGTCACCGGATGAGCCCCCGCCGGGCGGCGCCCGGCGAGCGGGTTCGGGGTATCGCCGGTTCATGGAAAACGCTCAGCCACAGGGAATGGTCGGGCTGGCGATCGTGATCTGGTCGTCGCTGGTCGTGCTCGTCTACGGGTTCCTGCGCATGGCGGGGATCCTCGGCCACGGGCACGAGCGGCGCCCGCGCAGACGCGCGCGCTAGCGAGATCGAGCGGTCGCGGGGTCGCGCACGGCAAGCCGCGCGGGATCCGCAAATCGCAAAAAGACGATGACACCGGCTCCGGGATTCCCGATACTCCGCGCCGCGGCCGAGGGTCGGCTCGCGAAAGGACGGCCTCGTGAAGCTACCCGTGCTCGGCGAGTCGGAGGAGGCACCGGTGTGCTGCGCGCAGCCGGCGCCGCGGACGACGGCGGAGGCGGCGGCGCGAGGCGCGAGCCCCGTCAAGACCGCGGCGCTGCTCGCCGGTGGCCTCGCCGTCTGGGCGGCCGCCTATGCGCTCGTCCACCCGCTCTCGGAGCTCGCCGCCTTCCGGGCGCTCGGGCTCTCGCCGTCCTCGCGCCTCGGCCAGAGCGTCGCGTTCTTCCTCTACGACGCGCCGAAGGTGCTGCTGCTCCTCGTCCTCATCGTCTTCGGCGTCGGGATCGTGCGCTCGTTCTTCACCGCCGAGCGGACCCGCGCCCTGCTCGCCGGCAGGCGCGAGTCGGTGGGGAACGTCCTCGCCGCGCTGCTCGGCGTCGTGACGCCGTTCTGCTCCTGCTCCGCCGTTCCGCTCTTCCTCGGGTTCGTGGAGGTCGGGATCCCGCTGGGCGTCACGCTGTCCTTCCTCGTCGCCGCACCCATGGTGAACGAGGTCGCGCTGGTCCTCCTCCTCGGGCTCTTCGGATGGAAGGTCGCCGCGCTCTACCTCGTCACCGGGCTCGCGATCGCCGTCGCCGCGGGCTTCGTGCTGGGGAGGATGAAGCTCGAGCGCTACGTCGAGCCATGGGTCTACGCGTCGATGAAGCGGAGCGAGGTCCACGAGCGCGAGCGGCTCGGGTTCCAGGGCAGAGTCGAGAAGGGCGTCGAGGCGGTGCGGGACGTGGTCGGCAAGGTGTGGCCCTGGGTGCTCGCCGGGATCGCGGTGGGCGCAGGAGTCCACGGGTACGTGCCGGAGGGGCTGCTCGCCGGGTTCATGGGGAAGTCCGCGTGGTGGTCCGTCCCGGCCGCGGTCGCGATCGGCGTCCCGATGTACTCGAACGCGGCGGGCATCATCCCGGTGGTCGAGGCTCTGCTCGGGAAGGGGGCCGCGCTCGGCACCGTGCTCGCCTTCATGATGTCGGTGATCGGCCTCTCGCTCCCGGAGATCGTGATCCTCCGGAAGGTGCTCCGCCCGCCGCTCATCGCCGCCTTCGTCGGGATCGTCGCGCTCGGCATCCTGCTCGTCGGCTGGCTCTTCAACGCGGTCCTCTGATGGCGCCACCCGCTCGCGTGGAGCCTGCTGCGACGCACGCTGCCTGCCTGCGCCGGGCGGCCTCGTCGTTGCGCTCCTCGACGTGCCTTACAGGCACGCCTGCGGTGCTCACGCCTCGGAGCGCCCGGCTCGGCGATGGCATCGCGCGTCTCGCGACGGCTCCACGCAAGCGACGGGCGCCATGAGGTGACGAGATGAAGATCCAGGTGCTCGGTACCGGCTGCGCCAAGTGCAAGGCGCTCACCGCCAACGCCGAGAAGGCCGTCGAGGCGCTCGGGCTCGTGGTGGCGGTGGAGAAGGTGGAGGACCTCCGCGAGATCATGCGGCTCGGGGTGATGACCACGCCCGCGCTGGTGGTGGACGGGAAGGTCCGCGCCGCCGGCAAGGTCCTCACCGCGGACGCAGTGATGGAGCTCCTGAGGTCCTGAGACGACGTCCCCGCGACGCGGCTCAGCCCGGGATCGCCTCGTACGCTCGCCTCACCTCGTCGGCCCCGTAGCTCCGCTCGAGCCGCCTCACCGTGAAGTGACCCCAGGCGGTCTTCTGGTAGTGCTGGATGAAGACCGAGTTGATGCCCGCGCCGGCGAGCGCGCCCACGATGGGCACGAGCTGGGCGACCGTCTTCTGCGCGACCTGGGTCCCGAACCGCTGGGCGATGAGCCCGACCAGGCGCGCGACCGCCGGCGCGCTGCGCTCGGCGGCGAGGTCTCCCATGGCGCGGGCGCCGAGCTGCTCGGCGGCGCGCGCGACCGCCTGCGAGAGCGCCACGCGCACGGCGAAGTAGCCGGCCTCGGCCGCGTCGTCGCTCGCTGCGCGCCCGCCCATCGCGAAGACGCCGAGGCACTCGAGCCGCACGCGCAGCTCGGAGAGATCCTCGCCCTGGGCGCGCGCGTGGTCCGCGATGGAGCGGAGCATGAGCGTCGTCGAGAAGGGCAGCTCGATGGCGAGGGTCGCGGCGCCGAGCGCACCGCCGAGCGCCCCGGAGGCGATGACGGCCGCGCGGTGCGCGAGGTCGGAGGCGGCGCCGGGCGCTCCGCGCACGGCGAGCGGAGGCGCGCCGGCGGCCCCCGTCGCCTCGCGGAAGTCGAGGGTCCGCACGGCGAGCTCGAGCCCCTTCTCGAGCGCGGTGCGCGTCGCGCTCCCCACGAGATCGCGCGTGCGAACCGGCAGCTTCTCGACGAGCCGCTCGATCGGCCGGCCGACGCGGCTCGCGAGCTGGATGGCGAGATCGGGGGTCTCGAGGACGTGCTTCGCCTGCTCGAGGGCGAGGGCGTCGGCGCGATCGAGGGGACCTGGCATCCGCGAAGCCTATCGCGCGGAGCGCGCCCGCGCCGCGCCCCGGTCGGCCCCGAGCCCCCGGACCCCCGGGCCTTTCAGCTCAGGATTCGTCGCACCTTCGGCTGCCGACCGACGGAAGCGGCTCCGGTGGAACGAGCGGCGCATTGCGCGCTCCGGTTCGGCATCGACGGGTCGGTCCGGCGCGGTCGAAAACGCTTCGTTCAAAGCACTCCAGCGGCAAGAACGGTGCCCGTCACCGAGGGGACGTGGGTCGGGAGTTCGGTAGGGAGGTACGCGAGCGGCGAGCCGTCACTCCAGCTACGCTGGCCATGCGAGCCGGTCGCCGCAGAATCACGGCGCCCACATCCCCAGCTGCATGACGGGGCGCAGAGGCGCCTCGTCAGCGCGCAAGAGGTCGCTCGCATCGCGGCGAAAGCGATCCATGTGCTCGCGCCCGAAGGTGTTCTCTGCGTGAAGCAGATTGTGGGCTCGGCAGGCGAGCCGAAGATTGTCGATCGTCGACGGTCCCCCGAGGGCGGCGGGTTGGATGTGGTCGAGCTCGAGCTTCCACCTGCTGTTGCAGCGGCAGCCGTCCGGGCCGACCCAGGCGCAGCGCCCGCCGTCGCGCTCCCACACGGCGCGGCGCACTATCGCCGGGATCGTGGACCTCGCCGCCGGCGGCTTGACCGCGGCCTTCGTCGTCTTGGCCTGCTTCGCGCGCTCGTTTAAGCCATCTTTGGCGTCCTTGGTCTTCAGTTCCGGTGCGACCGCGCCCTTACGCTTGCCGTGTTTCTCGATGGCGCAGCGGATCGCCTCGTGGAGCACCGACGCGAGGTCGCCGTCCGGGACCTTGTGTGACAGAAGCGACCGGAGCGTCTCGAGGTCCTCCTTGCAGGCGCGGTCGAGGGTGACCCTGAGCGACCAGTGGCTCTCCGAGACGGCGAGTGTCTCGGCCCTTCGCTTCGGCTGCGTGAGGATCGGCGGGGTCGCTGGGAGCGGACCGGTGGTGGGTCCCGGATCGAGGGCCGGCTCCGCCGTCGCCATCTCGGCTCGCTCCGATCCCGAGAGGGGCGGCGCTGCGCTCGCCGCGGCGGGGGCGCGCTCGGCCAGCTTGCGGAGGCCAGCGCGCGGCGCGGTGCGCGCCTGGATGGAGGCGACGAGGTGCTCGACCTCGGCCCGAGTCCGGAAGACGGCGCGAGCGAGGAGGTCGTCCACGTTCTCCTCGGTGAGCACCTGGCCGAGGAGCGCCACGGTGGACAAGCAAAGGCGCCCATCGCGCAGAGGAGCCTCGAGGATCGGGAAGCGGCGCAGCACCCGCATCGCCTGGATGCGCCGGCCGGCGGCGCCCTCGCGGAGGTGGAGCGCCTCCAAACAGTACGCCCAGAGGGACGCATGGCCGACCTCGACGAAGGCGCGGCGCCGATCGAACTCGTCGAGGTGCAGGAGGAAGTCGACCTGGACGTTCCGTTCCTCTCCGGCGAGCTCGCGCAGGCGGATCGCGAGCGCGTTCGATTCGAGAGAAGCGGGGGCGAGCGCAGACATAGGTGTGCACCTCCAGTACACCCTTCGTAGCACGCGATTTCCGGAGCTCCGGAGACGCTCCAGGTTCGCGTCTGGCCGCCGTTCTCCGTCGCGCCCTCGTCGATGCCCCAAGGCGACCGGCGCGCGCGGCCCGCGCGAGAATCGTGCGCGAGAGCGGCCTTTCCGCGCCGCCCGTATGCCCGAGGGCGATCGAGGCGAGAAGGCGTCAATGGGAAATGTTTCACCCACCGCAACTGGGACGCCCGCCCTGAGCGCGAGCGAGCCTGCGAGATCCCGGCGAACTGCCGCTGGCGATAGCTGTTACCATAGGTGAACCGCGGCGACCTCCGCGACGCTCCGGCCCGTGCGCCGGCGCGAGCTGAGGATGCGCGTCGTTCGCATGCGCCCGCGCGAATTCACGGCTGGGCCGCGCCCACCGGACCGACACGACGAGACGTGCGCCTGGTTAGCCGCCTCTGGCGCGTTCATCGGGGGAGCGCCCGGAGCGCGTGCGCGGGCCCCGTCGATGCCCGAATCCGACATGCGCACGGAGACGGCGATCGAACGCCCACCGCTCGTCCGGAGAGCACCTGCACTTGTGATGAATGAAGAGTGCCTCTCACGCCGCGGGCGCCGGCAGCACGCCGGCCACGAGGAACGTGCTGCGCGGGAACGCCTCGGTGTCGATGGTGAGGGCGCGCTCGTGCCGGAACTCGACGTCGTGCGCGGCGGTGACCGTGCAGTACCAGGTCTCCGGCGTCGCGAGCGGGGCGGGGGCCGCGAAGGCCGCCGGCGAGAAGAGCGCCAGGTTCGGGCCGCGGCGAGGGTCGCGCGCCGAGGGGTAGCGGACGGCCTCGATGCCGTCGGCCCGCATCTCGGTCCCGAGCTGCTGACTCGACGTGTAGTCGCTCGGCGAGCAGAGCTTGCGGAGGGAGGCCTTGAACGCGGGCGACGACAGGTCCACCCCCGCCCGCGTCGCGACCGCGACCTGGAACGCCGAGAACGGCATCGCGTGCGGCGCGAGCTTCGCCTTCGTCCCCTCGAAGAAGACGATCCGGTAGTAGGCCGTCTCGGCGAGCGCGGTGCGGAGCACCTCGGAGCCGTACCAGAGGCTCGGCTCGTGGCGGCCCCCGAAGCGCGAGCCGTACCTGAGCGGCGGGTACCGGAACGGAGAGTAGAGGAGGTAGTGCAGCCTCCCGAGCACGGGGTCCGGCGGCAGCGGCGGCTTGTGGTCGTCGATCATCCGCTCGAGCAGCGCGTGCTCGGCGTCCGAATCGACGAGGGGCCGCGTCGAGATGATCCGCTGGCCCTCCGCGATGCGCCAGGGCCGGCCCTCGAGCGCCCGGGCGTTAGACCTTCCCCCGCATCGCGTCCAGATACTGCGTGACATTCACCAGCCCCTCGACGCTCCGCACGAGGAGTGCGGGAGTGCCGCCGAGATGAGCGTTCTCGGCGTGGAACCACGCGCGGCAGCTCGCTGCGTCTCCCAGTAAAGCACTGAGGCTGCGGTACATGCGCAGGAAAGTGAGCGCAAGCTCGCCCTCCTTGGCGCCGGGGTCGATCGCCCGCGCGGACGCGCGGAGCCGCGAGACGGAGGCGCCGCTGACGCCGATGATCCGCGCGAGCTGCGCGTCCGTGAGCTCGAGGAGCTCCGCCGCGCGGAGCGTCGCCTTCGTCAGGACGGCGCCCGGCTCCGGCGACCTCGCGGTGTGGGCGGATGCGCGCATCGGACCTCCAGATGACGCGGGGAAGGACTGCTTTCACCTGGAAGATTAATGGCGGCATCTTTCATTTGCAAGAGGCGCTGGCGCGGGCCAGCGGCGACCGGAGCCGCGCGGGGCCCGGGGAGGACTCGCCGGGCGAGCACTGCGGGGCCCGGCGGGCGCGCGGCCCCTTCAGGGCACGAGGACCGCCGCGCCCTCGATCCTCCCCGCGCGCAGCCGATCGAGCGCCTCGTTGGCCGCGGCGAGCGGAAACGGCGTCACCTCGCAGCGCACGGGCACGCGCGGCGCGAGCGCGAGGAACGCCTCGCCGTCCGCGCGGGTGAGGTTCGCGACGGAGCGCAGGACGCGCTCCCCCCACAGGAGCGCATACGGAAACCGCGGGATGTCGCTCATGTGGATGCCGGCGCAGACGACCGTCCCGCCCGGCGCCACCGCCGCGAGCGCGGCGGGGACGAGCGCGCCCACCGGCGCGAAGATCACGGCCGCGTCGAGCGGGGCTGGCGGGGGCGCGTCCGAGCCGCCCGCCCAGGCCGCGCCGAGGTCGAGCGCGAGCCGCTGCGAGGCGTCGTCACCGGGCCGCGTGAACGCGAAGACCTCCTGGCCGGCGTGGCGGGCGACCTGTGCGAGGATGTGCCCCGCCGCGCCGAAGCCGTAGATCCCGAGCCGCGCCGCGTCGCCCGCCATGCGCCAGGCGCGGTGCCCGATGAGCCCGGCGCACAGGAGCGGCGCGGTCGCGACCGGGTCGGTGCCGGGAGGAAGCGGGAACGCGAAGCGCGCGTCCGCGACGGCGTACTCCGCGTACCCGCCGTCCCGCTGCCAGCCGGTGAAGCGCGCGCGCTCGCAGAGGTTCTCGCGGCCCGCCCTGCAGAACCCGCAGGCCCCGCACGCCCAGGCGAGCCAGGCGACGCCGGCGCGATCTCCCGGCGCGAAGCGCGCCACGCCCGGGCCAGCGCGCACGACCTCGCCGACGATCTCGTGCCCGGGCACGACGGGCCGGCCGGGGAGGGCGAGGTCGCCGTCGGCGACGTGCAGGTCGGTGCGGCAGACACCGCAGGCGAGGACGCGCACCAGGATCTCGCCGGGCCCTGGCTCGGGGACGGGGAGGTCGCGGGCGGCGAGCGGCCGGCCCGGATGCTCGACGACCATCGCGCGCACGGACGAGAGCCTACCGTGTTCCGGCGGGCGCGGCTCGAGGCACTGCGGTCCTCTCCCAGCCGAAGGGCGGACGGCTGGACCCCCGCCCCCGGGGCGCGATCGCACCGTCGGATCGGTGCGGCGGGTGGGTGCGCGGCGCCGCGCGCACCCGAGGTGCGGATCCACGCCGGCAGGCGTTGATCGGCAGGCGCTTCTCGTTAGGAGTTCACCCCAGCCGAAGCAACGTCCGCAACGACCGTGAGGCGCCCCGAATGGACCCGCTTTCCAGCCCCGACATGGACCCGCAGGAGACGCGCGAGTGGCTCGACGCCCTCGAGGGCGTCCTCGAGCGCGAAGGGACCGAGCGCGCGCACTTCCTCATCGAGCACCTCATCGACCGGGCGCGGCGAGCCGGCGCGTACGTGCCGTTCTCGGCGAACACCGCCTACGTCAACACCATCCCGGTCGAGCTGCAGCCGCGCTTCCCGGGCGACTTCGCCCTCGAGCAGCGGATCCGCCACTACATCCGCTGGAACGCGATGGCGATGGTGGTCCGCGCGAACAAGCACACGAACGTCGGCGGCCACATCGCGAGCTTCGCCTCCGCCGCGACGCTCTACGACGTCGGCTACAACCACTTCTGGCGCTCCTGGTCCGAGGAGCGCGGCGGCGATCTCGTCTTCCTGCAGGGTCACTCCTCCCCCGGCATCTACGCGCGCGCGTTCCTGCTCGGCCTCCTCAGCGAGGAGCAGCTCACGAACTTCCGGCAGGAGGTCGAGGGGAAGGGCATCTCGTCCTACCCGCACCCCTGGCTCATGCCCGAGTTCTGGCAGTTCCCCACCGTGTCGATGGGGCTCGGGCCGCTCATGGCGATCTACCAGGCCCGCTTCATGAAGTACCTGGCGGACCGGAGCGTGGTGGACACCGAGGGCCGCAAGGTCTGGGTCTTCACCGGCGACGGCGAGATGGACGAGCCCGAGGCGATGGGCGCCATCGGCCTCGCCGGCCGCGAGAAGCTCGACAACCTCATCTTCGTGGTGAACTGCAACCTGCAGCGGCTCGACGGGCCGGTGCGGGGCAACGGCAAGATCATCCAGGAGCTCGAGAGCACGTTCCGGGGCGCCGGCTGGAACGTCCTCAAGGTGATCTGGGGCCGGCACTGGGATCCGCTGCTCGCGAAGGACAAGAGCGGCGCCCTCCGCCGCCGGATGATGGAGGTGGTGGACGGTGAGTACCAGGTCTACAAGTCGCGGGACGGCGCCTTCGTCCGCGAGCACTTCTTCGACAGCCCGGAGCTGAAGGACCTCGTCGCCGAGCTCTCCGACGAGGACATCTGGCGCCTCAACCGCGGCGGCCACGATCCGTTCAAGGTCTACGCCGCCTACCAGGCGGCGGTGAGCCACGAGGGCCAGCCGACGGTCATCCTCGCGAAGACCATCAAGGGCTACGGCATGGGCGAGGCGGGCGAGGCGATGAACATCGCCCACCAGCAGAAGAAGATCGCGACGGACGCGGTCCGGCGCTTCCGGGACCGCTTCGACCTCCCCGTCCCCGACGACAAGCTCGAGGAGGTGCCCTTCCTCAAATTCGAGGAGGGGTCGAAGGAGCTCGAGTACATGCGCGCCCGCCGCGCCGAGCTCGGGGGCGATCGCCCGCGGCGGCGCCGCCGCGCGCCGGAGACGCTCGAGGTCCCGCCGCTCGCCACGTTCGACCGGCTCCTCAAGAGCACCGAGGACCGGGAGATCTCCACCACGATGGCGCTCGTGCAGATCATGAGCATCCTCGCGCGCGACAAGAAGATCGGCGCGCGCGTCGTGCCGATCGTGCCGGACGAGGGGCGCACCTTCGGGATGGAGGGCATGTACCGGCAGCTCGGCATCTGGAGCCACGTCGGCCAGCTCTACACGCCGGAGGACGCGGACCAGCTCGCCTTCTACCGCGAGGACCGGAAGGGCCAGGTGCTGCAGGAGGGCATCACCGAGGCGGGCGGGATGGCGGAGTGGATGGCGGCGGCCTCGTCGTACTCCGTGCACGGCCGCTCGATGATCCCGTTCTACCTGTTCTACTCGATGTTCGGCTTCCAGCGCGTCGGCGACTTCGCCTGGGCCGCAGGCGACATGCGCTGCCGCGGCTTCCTCGTCGGCGGCACGTCGGGCCGCACCACCCTGAACGGCGAGGGGCTCCAGCACGAGGACGGCCACTCGCAGGTGTTCGCGTCGGTGATCCCGAACTGCCGCTCGTACGATCCGACCTTCTCCTACGAGGTCGCGGTCATCGTGCAGGACGGGCTCCGGCGCATGGTGCAGGAGCAGGAGGACGTCTACTACTACCTGACCGTCCTCAACGAGAACTACGTGCACCCGGCGATGCCCGAGGGCGCGGCCGAGGACATCATCCGCGGCATGTACCTCTTCAAGCGCGGGGCGGGGGGCGACAAGAAGGCCCCGCGCGTCCAGCTGCTCGGCTCGGGCGCGATCCTCCGCGAGGTGATCGCCGCCGCCGATCTCCTGAAGAGCCACTGGGGCGTGGACGCCGACCTGTGGGCCTGCCCGAGCTTCACGGAGCTCGCCCGCGACGGCATGGCGGTCGCGCGCGAGAACCTCCTCCACCCCGAGGCGCCGGCGAAGAAGTCGCACGTCGAGCGCTTCCTCGGCGAGACCTCCGGGCCGGTGGTCGCCGCGACGGACTACGTGCGCACGTTCGCCGAGCAGATCCGGCCGTACGTGGGCCGCAGGTACCTCGTGCTCGGCACGGACGGCTACGGGCGCTCCGACACCCGCGAGCGGCTCCGCCGCTTCTTCGAGGTGGACCGGCACCACGTGGCGGTCGCCGCGCTGAAGTCGCTCGCGGACGAGGGGAAGCTCCCCGCCGCGAAGGTGACGGAGGCCATCCGCAAGTACGGCATCGATCCCGCGAAGCCGGCGCCGTGGACCGTGTAGGCGCCCCGGAGAGCGAACGACCCATGAGCACCATCGAGGTGAAGGTCCCCGCGCTCGGCGACTTCAAGGACGTGCCGATCATCGACGTCCTCGTGAAGCCGGGCGACGCGGTGAGCAAGGACGACGCGCTCGTGACGCTCGAGTCGGAGAAGGCGACGATGGACGTGCCGTCGCCCGCGGCGGGCACCATCAAGGACCTGCGGGTGAAGGTCGGCGATCGCGTGAGCGAGGGGAGCGTCGTGCTCACCCTCGACGAGGCGGGGGCGGCCAGGCCGGCCGCGAAGGCCGCGCCCCCTTCGGCCGCGAAGCCCGCGCCCCCGGCGGCCACGAAGCCCGCGCCCTCTCCCGCGCCCGCCGGGAAGCGCGACGGCGCGGCGGCACCGGCCGCGCGGGC
>NZ_JALCZC010000112.1:0-13936 GCF_022690805.1 Anaeromyxobacter sp. SG66 | reverse complement strand
AGGCCTATCGGATCGACTACAACGAGGTGCGGCCGCACAGCTCGCTGGACAACCAGACGCCGAACGGCTTTGCTCGCAGTATCACCGGACTCACGAAGCTAGCCGTCTAGAGTCGGGGGGCAGGTCATCCCTACGGGCCGTGCCGTCGCCGACGGCGTAGCCGGCGCGCTTGTGGGGTGTCCGTTCCTATCTGCCAGCTTTCATTAGCGGGACAGATTGTGGTGCACGCGCGTAGCTGGTCCAGAGCGCCGGCTCGATATTCCGGAGGCCGGCTCGATCCCGGTTGCGCGTACTCAGTCTCGGTTCAGGTACCGGAGGCTCTTCGCGCACCCATGGACGACGACGTCTACTTCGCGACCGACGACGTCGACTTCGCGACCGACGACGTCGTGCGTCGACGCTCGTCGCGCCGGCGGGGATGGAGCCCTCCCGCTATGTGGTCGATCCGTCCGTTGGGCGTGCCACGGACCATCTGAGGGTCGAGACGAGCTCCCGCTGACGGTGCGAACCGGCAGCGAGAGCCCGCTGGCGTGGGTGCCCGTTGAGCGCACGCGCGCGACCGTGCGCGGAGGCGCCGATCTACCCGTGCTGGACCGCCTCGGGCTCACGCCGCTCGAGGTTCGCGGGCGGCAGGAGCGCGAGCGGCTCGAGCGGCATCGCGATCCAGAGCGCGATGTACGCGAGCACGCCCCAGCCGCCGAACAGGATCGAGAGCAGGAACACCAGCCGGACGGCGGCGCAGGGCAGCCCGAAGCGGTTCGAGAGGCCGCGGGCCACGCCGGCGATGAGCCGGCCCTCGCGCGCCCGCGTCCAGTCGCGCACGGGCGGCCGCTCGACCATCCAGCTCGTGCAAGCGGCGCAGCGGGTCGCGCCGGGGGCGTTCTCGGTGCGGCAGTACGGGCAGAGCATCGTGTCGTGACCTCCGGCCCGATCGTACGCCGGCGCCCGGCTCCCTATTTCAGCGGGCGCCCGAACGAGCCCACCCAGAAGCTCCTCCCGTGCGGGAGGGGGACCGTGTGCTCGCGGCGGAGCGGCATGCCGTAGTGCTCGAAGAGCTGCTCGAGCTCCTCGGGCGGGACGAGCCGCTTGGCCCGACCGATGAGCTGGAGCGGCTTGGAGGGGGGCGTCGGGCCGTCCCCACCGGGGAGCTCCACGACCGCCGTGCAGCCGCCGCCGTCGGCGAGCCACTCCGCCACGCGCCGGACGAGCACCTCCGGGAAGACGTACTCGAAGAGGAGCGGCACGTGCACGAGGTCGAACGAGCCCGGAGCCGCGCGGAACTTCTCCGCCTCCGCACAGTAGAGCTCGAGCCGGGGGCCGAGGTGGAAGTAGCGCTGCCGCGCGATGCCGAGGTACTGCAGGTTCACGTCCACCCCGACGATCCGCGAGGTGACGGAGGGATCGACGTGGTCGAGGCCGTTGCCGGTCCCGCAGCCGAGCACGAGCAGCCGTCCGGGCTGCGCGGCGAGGTAGGCCTCCTGAAAGATCGCCGCGAGTGGGGCGCGCTGATCGAGGCCCTCCGGCCCCATGTGCCGCTCGTAGTCGTCGGCCTGCACCACGGTCCAGGGGTTCGGCGTGCTCATCTGCCCTACCCTAGCCCAAACGCCCCGCGGGAGCAGCGCGTCGGCTCGCCTTCGACGCGGCGCCCGCGCGAGCGCGCCTCGCCTCGCCCGCGGGATCGTGACCGCGCTCCGGCCAGGAGAGGTGCGCCGCGCGCGCACACGCGCGGCGCGTGCTAGCGTCCCCGAGCGTGCGCGTCAGGCCCCTCACCGACGCCGATCTCGATCGCTGCATCGACCTCTTCGAGGCGGTCGCGGCGGAGGGGCAGTGGCTCGCGACCGAGCCGCCCATCGACCACCGCGAGGTGCGCGCCCGCTGGCGCGCGCTCCTCGACAGCGGCGAGGGGACGCTGCTCGTCGCGGAGGAGGAGGGCGGCACCGAGCCGCTCGGGCTCGCGGCGATGGTGGGCCGCACCTCGCCCGAGCTCGGGATGCTCGTGGCAGCCGGCCACCGCCGCCGCGGCGTGGGCGACGCGCTCCTCGACGCGGCCGTGGGGTGGGCCCGCGAGGTCGGCGCGCGCGAGGTGGTGCTGCACGTGTTCCCGCACAACACCGGCGCGGTGGCGCTCTACCGCAAGCACGGCTTCGAGGAGCGGGGGGTGCTCCGGCGCGCCTACCCGCGCCGCAACCACGAGCGGTGGGACGCCATCCGGATGGTGAAGCCGCTGTGACCGGGATCGGCGATCGACGCGGGCGCGGTCACGACCTGCCGGGCCGCTCGACGCGCCGGCCGCGGGCCGCCCAGTCGAGCACGCCGTCGGAGAGGCGGACCGCCTTGAGCCCCTTGCGACGGAGGAGCGTCACCGCCTCCACGGCGAGGACGCAGTACGGTCCGCGGCAGTAGGCCACGACCTCCTTGTCCCTCGGCAGCTCCGAGAGGCGCTTCGCGAGGTCCGGCAGCGGCACCGAGACCGCGCCGGCGATGTGGCCCGACTCGAACTCCTCCGGCGGCCGCACGTCGAGGAGCGTGACCTCCCCGGCGCGCACGCGGCGGCGGAGGGCCTCCTCGTCCAGCGCCTCCAGCTGGTCCCGCTCCGCGAGGAACTCCCGCCGGATCCGCTCCACCTCCGCGAGCCGCGCCTCGGCGACGCCGCGCAGCGCGAGGAGCAGCGCGGGCACGGTGGGATCGGAGACCCGGCAGGTGACGAACAGCCCCTCCTTCGTGGCCTCGACGAGGCCGGCCGCGCGCAGCACCTGGAGGTGCTGCGAGGTGTTCGCGAGGCTCATGTCCGTGAGCCGGGCGAGCGCGTCCACCGTCCGCGGCCCCTGGGCGAGCAGCTCCACGAGCTCGATCCGGTGCGGGCTGGCGAGCGCCTTGGAGACGCGCGCGAACTGCTCGTAGATGGCGGTCTTGAACCGCCGGCCCGGCGTCTCCCCCGTCTTGCCCCGTCTCGTGCTCAAGCGAGATGTTGACTATGTGGCGGCGGGCGAGGCGTCAAGTGGGAGGCCGGGAGCGCTCCCCGCCCCCGCCTCCGCCCGCTGGGGGCTCACCGCGGCGACCCGCGCCCCTCCAGCACGAGCCGCGCGCGGAGCTCGTGGAGCCCGCGCTCGAGCCCGACCGGGAACTGGTGCGGGTTCACGAACCGCTTCACGCCCGCGTGGAAGCGGCCGAGCTGCGCGACGGTGCGCGCGCGGAGCTCGGGGAGCGGCGGCGGGTCGTAGACCCGACGCCCGCGGCGGAAGACCGGGACGAGGAGATCCTCGCCCGCGACGTCCGCCTCGATCTCGCGGCGGCGCAGCGGGTCGAGCGGATCGAGGATGACGGCCGGCGCGGGCAGCCCGATCCCCTCCTCGTAGATCGCGTCGGCGAGGAACTCCCCGCCGCGCAGGAAGCGGCGGACCTGCAGCACCCCGGGCACGTTCGTCTTCGCGGTCTGCTCCGAGACCTTCACGCGCGGGAGCCAGGCGCCCTCCGGGCCGTCGCGCACCGCGCCGAGCTTGTACACGCCGCCGAGCGCGCCGTCGCCCATGCCGGTCACGAGGCGCGTGCCGACGCCCCACACGGTGATGGTGGCGCCCTGGTCCTTCAGGCTCTGGATGATGTTCTCGTCGAGCTCGTTCGAGGCGAGGATGACCGCCTTCGGGAAGCCGGCCTCGTCGAGCCGCTTGCGCGCCTGGATCGAGAGCCAGGCGAGATCCCCCGAGTCGAGCCGGATGCCGACCATCTCCTGCCCCTGCGTCCGCAGCCAGCGGCCGGCCTCGATGGCGTGGTCGATGCCGGAGAGGGAGCCGTAGGTGTCCACGAGGAACACGCAGTTCGCGGGCAGCGCGCGGGCGTAGGCCATGAACGCCTCGCGCTCGTCGCCGTGCAGCATGACCCAGCTGTGCGCGTGCGTGCCGCGCACCGGGATCCCGTAGAGGCGGCCCGCCAGCGTGTTGGAGGTGGAGGAGCAGCCGCCGAGGTAGGCGGCGCGGCTCGCGGAGAGGCCGCCGTCGATGCCCTGCGCGCGCCGCAGCCCGAACTCGAGCACCGGCTCGCCGCGCGCGGCGATGCACACGCGGGCGGCCTTGGTCGCGACGAGCGACTGGAAGTTCACCATCGCGAGGAGCGCGGTCTCGAGGATCATCGCCGGGATGATCGGGCCCGCCACGCGGAGCAGCGGCTCGTGCGGGAACACGACCGTCCCCTCCGGAACGGCGTCCACGTCGACGTCCACCTCGAGCCGACCGAGCGCCTCGAGGAAGCCGCGCTCGAAGAGCGGCTCGCCGTCCGCGCCGCGCTGGTCCGCGAGGAACGCGAGGTCGTCCGCGTCGAAGCGGAGGTGCTCCACGAAGTCGACGACGTGCTCGAGCCCCGCCGCCACGGTGAACCCGCCCGAGAACGGGTTCTTGCGGAAGGACAGGGTGAAGCACGCCTCCTTCCGCTCGAGGCCGCTCTTCCACGCCGCGTACGCCATCGTCAGCTCGTAGAAGTCGGTGAGCAGCGCGAGCGACGGGCGGTAGAGCTGCGAGGGGACGGGCATCGAGCCTCCGGGGTCACTATTTCTAGCGCGGAGCGCTCCCGCGGTCTGCGTCGTCGCGGCGCACCCCGGCGGAGCCCCGACACGCCGCTTGAAGGACGGCGAGCCGCGCGTATGAAAGCTGCTCACCCAACGACCGGCGGGACGCCAGGGCGCGTCCCCCGGCCCGAGGCTCGCGCCCGCTCCGCCGGCGGCCGCGCGCGGCTCAGGCGAGGATCCCCATGAACGACAACAGGCTCGGCGTCGTCGTCCCCTTCGAGATCGCCGCCGGCAGGACCGGCCGGCTCGTGTCGCTCCCGGAGCTCGAGCGCAAGGGCTTCGGGCCCGTGTCCCGCCTCCCGGTCTCGCTCCGCATCGTGCTCGAGTCGCTCGCGCGGAACGTGGACGGCGTGCGGGTCACCGAGGAGGACGTCCGCGCCCTCGCGCGCTGGCAGCCCCGGGCCGAGCGGACGCGCGAGATCCCGTTCCTCGTCGGGCGGGTGCTCCTCCAGGACTTCACCGGCGTGCCGCTCCTCGTGGACCTCGCCGCGATGCGCTCGGCCGTCGCGCGCCTCGGCAAGGATCCGCTCGCGGTCGAGCCGCTCGTCCCGGTGGACCTCGTCGTGGACCACTCCGTGCAGGTCGACGCGTTCGGCTCCGCCGACGCGCTCCGCTACAACATGGAGCTCGAGTTCGATCGCAACCTGCCGCGCTACGAGTTCCTGAAGTGGGGCACCCACGCGTTCGAGGAGCTGCGCATCGTCCCGCCCGGCATCGGCATCTGCCACCAGGTGAACCTCGAGTTCCTCGCGCGCGGGGTCCTCGAGCAGGGCGGGCTCTACTACCCGGACACGCTCGTCGGCACCGACTCGCACACGCCCATGGTGAACGGGCTCGGGCTCGTCGCGTGGGGCGTGGGCGGCATCGAGGCCGAGGCGGCGATGCTCGGTCAGCCGACCTACTTCCTCACCCCCGACGTCGTGGGCGTGCACCTCTCCGGCGCGCTGCGCGAGGGGGTGACGGGGACGGACCTCGTGCTGCGCGTGACCGAGATCCTGCGCAAGGCGAAGGTGGCCGGGAAGTTCGTCGAGTTCTTCGGCGAGGGCGCGGCGAGCCTGCCGGTCCCGGAGCGCGCCACCCTCTCCAACATGGCCCCGGAGTACGGCGCCACGGTGGGCTTCTTCCCGCCCGACGAGCGCTCGATCCGGTACCTCGAGCAGACCGGGCGCCCGAAGGAGACGGTGGACGCCTTCCGCGCCTACTACGCGGCGCAGGGGCTCCTGCGCATCCCGCGCGCCGGCGAGGTCGACTACAGCGAGGTCGTGGAGCTCGACCTCGCGAGCGTGGGCGCGGCCGTCGCCGGGCCGAAGCGGCCGCAGGACCGCATCGAGCTCGGCGCGCTGAAGCGCACGTTCCAGGAGCTGTTCACCCGCAAGGACGCGTCCGGCTACGGCAAGCCCGCGGAGGAGCTCCGCCAGCGCTACCGCTCGCCGAACGGATCCCCGCCGACCACCACGGGCGGCGGCCTGCAGGATTCTGACAGCCTGCCGGACGGCGAGCGGAAGAACACGAGCACCCTCACCGAGTACGAGATGATCAACAACCGGCCCACGCCGGACACCCAGCCGAACCCGCCGCGGCGGGAGCTCCCCGGCACCGTCGAGATCGGCCACGGCGACGTCCTCATCGCCGCGATCACCTCCTGCACGAACACCTCGAACCCGGGCGTCATGCTGGCGGCCGGGCTCCTCGCGAAGAAGGCGGTGGAGCGCGGACTCTCGGTGCAGCCGCACGTGAAGACCTCGCTCGCCCCCGGCTCGCGCGTCGTCTCCCGCTACCTCGCCGAGACCGGGCTGCAGCCCTACCTCGACCGGCTCGGGTTCCAGGTCGTCGGCTACGGCTGCACCACCTGCATCGGGAACTCCGGTCCGCTGGACGAGCGGATCGAGAAGGTGGTCACCGACCACGACGTCGTCGCGGCGTCGGTGCTCTCCGGCAATCGCAACTTCGAGGCGCGGGTCCACCAGAGCGTCAAGGCGAACTTCCTCATGAGCCCCCCGCTCGTCGTCGCCTTCGCCCTGGCGGGCCGCGTCGACGTGGACCTCGAGCAGGAGCCGCTCGGCGTCGGGAAGGACGGCAGGCCGGTGTTCCTGCGCGAGCTCTGGCCGACGGCGGAGGAGATCGACGCGCTCCGGCCGGCCGCGGCGAACCCCGAGGAGTACCGGAAGAACTACTACGGCGGGTTCAACGAGAACGCGCGCTGGAACGCGCTCCCGGTGCGCGGCGGCAAGGGCTACGACTGGGACCCCGAGTCCACCTACATCCAGGAGCCGCCGTACTTCACGCCCTTCGCCGCGGCGCCGTCCGAGGCGAAGGACGTGCTCCACGCCCGCGCGCTCGCCATCTTCGGCGACTCGGTCACGACGGACCACATCAGCCCGGCGGGCTCGATCAAGCCGTCGTCGCCCGCGGGGACCTACCTGCAGGCGCTGGGCGTCTCGGTGCGTGACTTCAACAGCTACGGCGCGCGCCGCGGAAACCACCACGTGATGGTGCGCGGCACGTTCGCGAACGTGCGCATCAAGAACCTCATGGTGCCGGGGGTCGAGGGCGGGGTCACCGTCCACCAGCCCACCGGCCGCCGCCTCCCCATCCACGACGCCGCGCTCGAGTACGCGCGCGACGGCATCCCGCTCGCGATCGTCGCCGGCCTGGAGTACGGCACCGGCAGCTCGCGCGACTGGGCGGCGAAGGGGACGGCGCTCCTCGGGGTCCGCTTCGTCGTGGCGCGCTCCTTCGAGCGCATCCATCGCTCGAACCTCGTCGGCATGGGCGTCCTCCCCTGCCAGCTCCCGGAGGGCGTGTCGGCGCAGACGCTCGGGCTCGACGGCACGGAGACGTTCGACCTCGTCGGCGTGGCCGGGAGGCTCACCCCGCGCCAGCGGGCGACGCTCGTCGTGCACCGCAGGGACGGGCGCCGCGACGAGGTGGAGCTCGTCGTGCGGATCGACACGCCGATCGAGGCCGAGTACTACCGGCACGGCGGGATCATGCCGTACGTGCTCCGCCAGATCGTCTCGCGGTCCTGAGCGGCGCCTGTCGCTCGCCAGGGCGACCGCGGTCGCCGGCGGGGCGGGGGCGAGCCCGTGAGCCGATGTATGCACGCCGCGTTCTTGCGCGGTCGCGAGGGGACGGCGTAGAAGCGGCGGGCATGACGCTCCACGTCGCCCTCGCCGTCTCGGCCCTCGCCGCCTCCGTCCTGCTCGTCGCCTCCTCCGCGCAGCGGGTGCTCCCGGTGATCGCGCTCGTCGCGGCCGCCGTCGAGACCGCGGTCGCGCTCGGCTACCTGCACATCTCGGTGAGCGGGCTGCCCCTCGGGCTCATCCTCGGGCTGGCGCTCGCGGTGCCGGGGTTGATCGGCTGGCTGCGCGCCACCGCCAAGAGCTCCGTCTCCGCCGCCGCGCTGGTCGCCTTCACCGGCGTGCTGCAGGTCATCGTCTACGTCGGGGCCAGGTTGTAGGACGAAGCAGCGCGGGCTCGCTCCACGCTCGGTCGCACCCGAGCCGTGACCCAAGCGCCTCAGCCCGCCGCGCGCGCGTCCTCGCCGCCGGTCCGCGGCGGCTCCGGCGCGTCCGGGTTCGCGGCCGCGCCCTGCGGGCCGGCGGCGGCGTCCGGGCCGCGGGTGTCGCGCAGGAGCCCGGCGATCGTCGCGTGCAGCGTCGCGGGATCGACCGGCTTCGAGAGGTGCGCGTCGAAGCCCGCCGCGATCGCGCGCTGCCGATCCTCGGGGCGCGCGAACGCGGTGAGCGCGGCGATCGCCACGCGCCGCTCGCCGCGCGCCTCCTCGAGGCGCCGCAGCTCGTGCACGAACGTGAAGCCGTCCTCTCCCGGCATGGCGATGTCCGACACGACGAGGTCCGGGCGCTCCCGGGCGACGGCGTCGAGCGCCTCGCGGACGGAGGCCGCGCCCTCCGGCCGCGCGCCCCACGAGGCGAGCAGCTGGAGCAGCACGTCCCGCGAGTCCGCCTCGTCGTCCACGACGAGCACCCGGGCGCCGCCCAGGTCGGGCCGGGCGCTCACCGCCGCCGGCGCCACCGCGGGCGCGCGCGCGACCGGCGGCAGGACCACGCGGAAGGTGGCCCCGCGGCCCGGCCCGTCGCTCTCCGCCTCGATGGTCCCGCCGTGGAGCGCCACGAGCTGCCTCGTGATCGCGAGCCCGAGCCCGAGCCCGCCGTGGCGCCGCACCGACGCCCCCTCCGCGTGGACGAATGGATCGAACACGACCGGGAGGAAGTCGCGCGCCATTCCCACGCCGGTGTCCTTCACCTCCAGGAGGGCGCCCCCGCGCGACGCCGCGAGCCGCACGTCGACGCTGCCGCCCGGCTGAGTGAACTTCACCGCGTTCGACAGGAGGTTCCACGCGACCTGGCGCAGGCGCGCGGCGTCGCCGACGACGCGGGGCAGCTCCGGCCCTGCGGTGCGGGAGAGCGCGACGCCCTTGGCGCGCGCCGTCGCTCGGACCGCCTCGACCGCGTCGTCCACCACCCCGAGCAGATCGACGTCGGCGTGCCCGACCTCGATCTTCCCGGCCGCGATGCGCGACATGTCGAGCAGATCCGACACGAGCTGCGCGAGCGTGCGGCCGTTCCGCTCGATGACCGCGAGGCCGCGGGCGAGCCGCTCCGGATCGCCGCCCGCGTCGCGCAGGAGGCCGGACCAGCCGAGGATCGCGTTGAGCGGCGTGCGCAGCTCGTGCGAGAGCGTGGCGAGGAACTCGTCCTTCGAGCGGCTCGCGGCCTCGGCGTGGACGCGCGCGTCCTGCTCGCGCGCCAGCGCGCGGGCGAGCTCCTCGCGCGAGGCGGCGTGCGCCTCCTGCGCGCGGAGCTTCGCGAGCTCCATGCGGTCGATCGCGACCGCGTCCCGGAGCACCAGCACGACGAACAGCAGCGAGAGCACGACCACGAGGAGCGAGACGGCGAGCGCCCCCTCGCCCGAGGCGCCCGTCACCGCGAGGGCGAGCCCGCCGAGGAGCAGGGGGAGGAGCAGGACGTAGACGAGCAGCCGGCGCGCGAGCGCGCTCCCGGCGCCTGTAGACGCGAGGTTCGCGACGAAGCCGCGGTCCGGACGGGCGCAGAGGAGGCCCACGTCGAGCGTCAAGAGCGCGATGGCGGACGGGAAGGCGATCCCGGTGACGGTGGCCTCTCGGTAGAGCAGCGAGACGTCGAAGGTGTGGCCGACGACGCCGAGGAGCGCGATGGCCATCGCGACGATGGCGAGCCCCTGGGCGAGCCACGCGGCGCGGCGGCGCGCGTCGAGGCCCACGAGGACCACGCCCGCGAGCAGGAAGCTCGCGGCGGCGGGCGGACCGGGCCGGCCGGGGAGCGTGACCGCGGCGCTCAGGCCCAGGCCCGGCACGAGGACCCGGTCGATGTGGAGGTCGACGAGGGCGAGGTGCTCGACGAGGGTGGCGGCGCCCAGGGCCGCGACGAGGACGCCGATCACGCGAGAGGCGATCCGCGCCCAGCGCGCGCCGAGCCCCGCGAGCGAGAGTCCGACGGCGGCCGCGATGATGCCCGCCGCCGTGTTCGGCTGGACCTCGATCCCCCGGGCGAGGGTTCGGAGCCACGGGACGCCCAGGGGATGGCTGACCAGGGCGCCCACCCCGATACCGCCCGCGAGCGCCGCCGCGACCTGCGAGATGCGGTGCATCCGGGCGACGACCTTGGGATCGAGCAGGGGGATGTCCTTAGGTGCGTCCATCGGAACCCTGGCGGGAAGCTAGGGTCGCTCCGAGATGGGCGCCATGTGTGCGAGCAGGCGGTCGCGCGCTCCCGTTGGGGGGCACAGGATCGTGGCGGCGCGAGCGGGGTGGGGCGAAGCCCCGTTCACAGCAACGCCGCCGCCAGGAGCGCGGCTGCGATGAGCAGCGCCATCCAGCCGACCGTCCAGGAGCGTCCGCTCTCGGGCACCGGGGCGACGAGGTCGTCCTCCACGTCGGTCGGCGAGATGGCGGGGCTCGCGAGGATCTCTCGCGCGCGGGGCAGATCGTGGGCCGGGACGAGGACGCGGATCGTCCGGCCGACGCCCGGCAGGAGCGCCGCGTCGGTCCCCTCGAGCACCGCGGCGGCGATCCCATCCGCCTCGAGCATCCCGCGGACGAGCTCCGCGTCGGTGAGGCTTCCGAACACCGCGACGGTCCGATACTCCGCTGAGTGCTGTTCCACTCCCCTTCCCCTCGTCGAATGCTCGCACTCGGCGCCGCGCCGGTCCAGTCGGCGCGCTGTCAGAGGGGTTCGCTACGGTCCGCCGGCCGTCCCGGATGGCCGGCATCCCGCAGCAGGAGGTCCTGGACCGATGGCCGTGAAGGTGATGGTGGCGCCCGCGATCGCGAAGGGCGAGCTCGAGAAGGGCGGCCCCGTCGCGAAGCGCGCCGCGCCCGCCGCCGCGAAGCCGAAGAGGCGCCGCTCGTCGGTCTACGACGCCGACGGCAACGAGGTGTTCATCACCCTCATGTGCCTCAAGTGCCACAAGATGCGGCCCCTCGCGCAGTTCGGGCTCCGCAAGATGGCGGACGGCGCGATTCGCAACCAGCCCTGGTGCAGGACCTGCCGCTCCGGCGCCGGCGCCGAGAAGCCCAGCCACGCCGTCGCCGCGGCGCTCCCCGAGCCCATCGTGCCCGACCTCGCGACCGAGGCGGCGGTCGGGGACGAGCCGCAGGCGTCGCGGAACGTGGCGGCGGAGGTCGCGGCGGCGCTCGCCGCCGGCCGTCGCTGAGCCTTCCTGCGGGCGCGCGTCCCGCTCGCGCGCGCCCGTCTCCCAGCCCAGCGCCGAGGTCAGCGACCGCTTGCGCTCGCCTGCGGCGGCTGGAGCGGTGTAGCTTGCGACAGCCGACCGCACCGGGACGGGCGAGGCCCTGTCGGAGCGAGTAGGCATCGAGGTGTGCGCCCGGGCGCGGGGAGCAGGGGGCCGGGTCGAAACTAGACTCGGCGGCTCCACGAGTTGTTCCCGATCCGGTTTGCCCTGGCCGAAATTCGCTGGGTAGGATTCGGCCCTCGGTTCAACGCGCTCTGTAGTTGCAGAACAAACCTCTACAAATGGCTGGGGTCGACAATGGCTGAGACGCTCAAGCGGAAGCTCAAGGAGAAGATCGAGGCATTCCGCCCGCGCACGCAGAAGCTGAACAAGGAGCTGGCGGAGATCGTCATCGACAAGGTCACGATCGGCCAGGCCATCGGCGGCGCCCGTGACGTGCGCTGCCTCGTGACGGACATCTCGTACCTGGACCCGCAGGAAGGCATCCGCTTCCGCGGCAAGACGATCCCGGAGACGTTCGACGCGCTGAAGGAGCACGTGGTCGCCGGCGCGGAGATGCCGACGGTCGAGAGCTTCTTCTCGTTCCTGCTCACCGGCGACATCCCCACGAAGGCCGAGGCCGCCGAGATCCAGGCGGACCTCAAGGCCCGCGAGGTGCTCCCGCAGTACGTCATCGACGTGCTCCGCGCGATGCCGCGCGACTCGCACCCGATGGCGATGTTCTCGGCCGGCATCGTGGCGATGCAGCGCGAGTCGGTGTTCGCGAAGCGCTACGGCGAGGGCAACCTCAAGAAGACCGAGATGTGGGACCCGATGTACGAGGACGCGATGACGCTCGTCGCGCGCCTCCCGGTCCTCGCGGCGTACATCTACCGCATGAAGTACAAGGGTGACACGCACATCCCGTCGGATCCGAAGCTCGACCTCGGCGGCAACTTCGCCCAGATGATCGGGCAGAAGAAGCCGTACGACGACGTCGCCCGCATGTACTTCATCCTCCACTCGGATCACGAGTCGGGGAACGTCTCCGCGCACACCGCGCACCTCGTGGCCTCGGCGCTGTCCGACGCGTACTACGCGTACTCGGCCGGCATCAACGGCCTCGCGGGCCCGCTCCACGGCCTCGCGAACCAGGAGGTGCTCGGCTGGATCCAGCAGACGATGAAGAAGCTGAACAACCAGGTGCCCTCGAAGGAGCAGCTGAAGCAGTTCCTCTGGGACACGCTGAACTCCGGCCAGGTCATCCCGGGCTACGGCCACGCGGTGCTCCGCAAGACGGATCCCCGCTACACGGCGCAGAACGAGTTCGCGAAGAAGCACCTGCCGAACGACCCGCTCTTCCAGCTCGTGAACATGATCTACGAGGTGGCGCCGGGCGTCCTGACGGAGCACGGGAAGACCAAGAACCCGTGGCCGAACGTCGACGCGCACTCGGGCGTGATCCAGTGGTACTACGGCGTCCGCGAGTGGGACTTCTACACGGTCCTCTTCGGCGTCGGCCGCGCGCTGGGCGTGCTCGCGAACCTCGTGTGGGACCGCGGCCTCGGCTACGCGATCGAGCGTCCGAAGTCGGTCACCACGGCCATGCTCGAGAAGTGGGCGGCCGAGGGCGGCCGGAAGGTCTAGCCGCCGGCTCGCAGTCTCGTGAAACCCGTGGGCCCGCCGCGGGCGGGGGGCCCATTTTCTTCTGGCGGGGGGGCGCAGCTCCGCGCCCCCCGGACCCCCGGCTCGCTCCGCCGCAGCCTCATCCGGCTGCGGCTACGCTCGGGACGTATCCCGGGGACCCCGGTCTCAGACGGTCACGGCGCCGGGGCGGTGTGGACCGCGGGGACGACCGCGCCAGGCGCGGCGATCGCGCTGCCGCCGAGCGCCGAGTCGAGCGCGCCGCGGCGGACCTCGAAGGCGGGCCGGACGGCCGCCACGAGCGAGCGGTGCTCGATCTTGTGGACCTCGAAGGGATCGAGCACCCGACCGCTCGCGTCCTCGAGCTGGTAGTGAAGGTGCGGCGCGAACGAGTGGCCGCTGTTGCCGGAGAGCGCGATCTGCTCGCCCTTCTTCACGCGGCGGCCGGCGATCATCTCCTTCGGCAGCACCTCGAGGTGCAGGAAGATCGCGTGGCGGCCGCTCGCCGGATCGAGGATGTCGAGGCAGTTCCCGTTTCCGCGGAAGTTCCAGTTGCGCCGCTGGATCACGCCCTCGAACGGCGCGAACACCGGCGACCCGACCGGCGCCTTGTAGTCGACGCCCTTGTGGCGGCGACCGTCACGCAGGAGCGAGGTGACCTGCTCGTACTCGCCGATGGGCGCGTCGACGATGTGCTCCTCGAGCTCGCTGCCGTCCTCCCGGTAGTAGCGGGCCCAGCGCGCCCCCTCGGCCTGGAAGCGGTAGACCGAGAACGCCTTCCCGAGCTTCTGGGAGACGTAGCGCACCGCCTCGACGACGGGCTCGGCGCTCGGCGGGAGGCCGGGAGCCGCCGGCGGGGACGGCGTGTAGAGGATCTCGAGCCGATCGCCCTTCCTGCCGTCGCGCGCGACCTGGAGGTCCCACACGAGCAGCCGGTTCACCACCTGCGTGAGCTGGTCGGCGATGGCCCGGTCCGCGGGAGGCAGGGCGCGCGCGATCGAC
>NZ_JALCZC010000111.1:0-13951 GCF_022690805.1 Anaeromyxobacter sp. SG66 | reverse complement strand
CGCCCCCCCCCCCCCGCCCGCCCCCGCGCCCGCGCCCAGCCCGGCGCCTCCGCCGCCCCCCGCCGCCAGCCAGCCGAACCCGCCCGCGAACGGAGCCGTCCGATGATCCGCCGCAACGCCCTCGTCCTCCTCGTCGCCGCGTCGCTCGCCTGCGCCGGGCCGCGCGCGAAGGCGCCCGCCGCCCCGCCGCCCGTCGCAGCCGCCGCGCCCGCACCCGCAGGGCCGGACCGCTCGCAGGTCCCGCCGCTCGGGCGCGCGCCGGAGCTCGAGCTCCCCGCGCAGCGCCACTTCGCGCTCTCGAACGGCCTCAAGGTGCGCCTCGTCGAGTACCGCCGCCTCCCGGTGGTTGCGATGAACCTCCTCGTGGGCGCCGGCGCGGGGCGCGATCCGGCGCGCCTGCCCGGCCTCGCGAGCTTCACCGCCGCGATGCTCACCGAGGGGACGAAGACCCGCTCCGCGATCCAGCTCTCGGACGAGACGAACTTCCTCGGGGCGTCGATCCACGCCTCGGCCGGCCCCGACTCCGCCGCCGTGTCCGGGGCGGTGCTCGCGAAGCACCTCGCGAAGTACCTCACGCTCTTCGCCGACGTGACGATGAACCCGGCCTTCCCGCGGGGGGACTTCGACCGCGTGCAGGACCAGCGGCTCGTGGCGCTGCTCCAGCAGCGGGATCAGCCGCAGCCCATCGCCTCGAAGACGTTCATCCCGATCTTCTGGGGCCCGATGCCCTACGGCCACTATCTGCTCGGGAACGAGGCGTCGGTGAAGGCGACCCGCCCGCGCGACCTCGCCGAGTTCCACGCCCGGAACTACCGCCCCGAGAACGCCGAGCTCGTCGTGGTGGGCGACGTCGCGGAGGCGGAGCTCCGCCCCCTGCTCGAGGCGACGCTGGGCCGCTGGAAGCGCGGCGGTGCGCCGGGGCGGCTCGCGCCCACGCCGCCCGCCGCGCCGCACCGGACGATCCTCGTCGAGAAGCCCGACGCGCCGCAGACGTACCTCCTCGTCGGGATGCCCGGCGCCCTGCGCTCCTCGCCCGACTTCGTCGCGGCGTCGGTGGCCTTCCAGGTGCTCGGCGGCGGCTCCTCCTCGCGCCTGTTCCGCAACCTGCGCGAGGAGAAGGGTTACACCTACGGTGTCTACGCCATGGGTGACGCGCGCAAGCTCGCCGGCGTGAGCCTCGTCGCCGGCAGCGTCAAGGCCGACGTCACCGGCCCGGCCGTGAAGGAGCTCCTGCACGAGCTCGCCCGGATGCGCGAGGAGCCGGTCCCGGCGCAGGAGCTCTCCGACGCGAAGGACGCGCTGGTGCTCGGCCTGCCCGCCGACTTCGCGACCGCCGGAGGGATCGCCTCCCGCGTCGCGGAGCTCGCCCTGCACGGGCTGCCCGACGACTACTGGAACGGCTACGCCGACGCGGTGCGGAAGGTGGACGCCGAGGCGGTCCGGCGGATCGCGCAGCGCTACCTCGATCCGGCCCGCATGACGGTGGTCATGGTCGGGAACCCGTCCGTCGTACGGCCCCAGCTCGCGGGGCTCCCGCTCGGACCGGTCGATGAACGCCCCGCCCCCTCCCCGGCGCGTGGGACGCGTCCGGCCCGCGCGGCGGGCGCGCGCTGAGGACGCGGGCGCGCCCCCGCGCCGCTCCCCGACGCGGATCGCGCTGTCCCACAGCGGCCTCCGCGTTCCGCGTCGGAGCGCGCGGCGTCGCTCTTCGCCCTCTTCGCGAGGTGCGATATCCGCCCGCGCTCGCTCGGGTGCGACATCGGGACACGATGACCTCGGACGCGTACACGTGTTGGATGTTCTCCTCACGCGAGGTCGATGATGGCGGGGAAGACCGGCCGGTGGTTCGGGTTGCCGAAGCGCGTCGCGCTCGGCTTCGCCGTGGCGGTCGCCTCCCTCATCGCCTCGGGCGTGCTGTCCGGCGTCACCCTCGGGAAGAGGACCGACGCGAGCGTCGCGGCGGAGATGGCCGCGGACACGCAGCTCGCGGTCGAGGAGCTCGAGTCCGCGATGCTCGTCTCCGACGCGGCCCTGGACGCGTACGTCGCGGGCGGCGACGCCCGGCACCGCGCCCGCTACGAGAACGCGCGGGGGAGGATCCCCGGCGCGGTGCAGCACCTCACCGACGCGGTCGGCGCCGAGCGCGTGGACGACGACGGGGTCTACCTCGGGAAGATCCGCCCGGCCGTGAAGCGCCTCGTCGACGGCCAGGGGCGCGCCCTCGCGCTCGCCGACGCCGGGCGCTTCGAGGAGGCGCGGATGCAGCGCGCCACCGAGGCGGTGCCGCCGCTCGAGCGGGCGCACGCCGCGCTCGAGGCGCTCGAGAGGCGCGAGGAGGCGGAGGTTGCCCGCGCGATGGCCTCGGCCCGCCGCACCCGCACGATCTCCAACGCCGTGTTCGTCGGCCTCGACGGGCTCCTGCTCGCGTTCGTCCTCGGCGCGGCGCGGGTGGTGCGGCAGGAGATCCGCGCCCGCGAGGCGCACGAGGCGGAGCGGGCGCGCGTGCTCGAGGTGCAGCAGCGGATCGTCGCGGTGGTGAGCCACGACCTGCGCAACCCGCTCTCCGGGATCCTCACCGCGGCGTGGGCGCTCGCTCGCACCGACCTCCCCGAGGACGCCAAGCGCGCAGCCCGCCGGATCGCCGCCGCGGGCCGGCGGATGGAGCGGCTCATCCGCGACCTCCTCGACTGGAGTCGCGCCAAGGCCGGCGCCGAGATCCCGGTCCACCTGTGCGAGGCCGACCTGTACGACGTCTGCACCCGCGTCGCGGAGGACCTGGCCGACGCCCGCGGCCACCGGATCGAGCTGTTGCGCGCGGGGGACACGCGCGCCCGGTTCGACCCGGATCGCATGGAGCAGGTGGTCGCGAACCTGCTCTCGAACGCGCTCAAGTACGGCGATCCCGACCGGCCCGTGCGCGTCGGCGCGGTCGGCGAGGACGGCGCGGTCCGCCTCGAGGTGCGCGACGAGGGGCCCGGGCTCGATCCCGCGATCCGGGCCAGCATCTTCGAGCCGTTCCAGCGGGCGCCGCGCGGTCTCCCGGGCGCCCACTCCAGCGTCGGCCTGGGGCTCTTCGTGGTGCGGACCCTCACGGAGGCCCAGGGCGCGCAGGTGGACGTCGAGTCGGCGCCGGGACAGGGCACGACCTTCGTCGTGAGGGTGCCGCGCGCGGTCCGCCTCTCGCTCGCCGAGGCGCGGGTGGGGTGACGCGGGGGTCGGCGCCGAGGTTCACGCCGACCCCCGAGCCCAAAGCGATCTCCGCTGCCGTGACGACCGCGAGCTCGACGCCGGGCGAGAGCTAGCGTCGGTCGACGCGACGCGACGCGCGACCTCGACCGCAATTTGGGCCGCGATCGCGACCCGTTCGAAACCAACCGCTCGCTCCCTCGCCCGAGGAGTGCCCGCCTGTCGGGGTGCCGAAGTAGACTGCGCCGGCGGCGGGCTCCCTGCCCGCCGCACCCCGCCATGGCCGACCTCCAGAACGAGTTCTCCTGGTCGAAGTCGCGCCACGAGAAGTTCGTGGAGTGCCGGCGCGCCTATTACTACGCGTACTACGGGAGCTGGGGCGGCTGGGAAGCCGCGCCGGGCTCGACGGTGCGCGAGCTCTACGTCCTCAAGAAGCTCTCCTCCCGCTGGCAGTGGGCCGGCTCCGTCGTGCACGACGCGCTGAAGCAGATGCTCTCGCGGGCGCGCGCGACCGGCGACTTCCTCTCCCTGGACCGGATGCTGGAGCGGACGCGGGCCCGCGCGCGGGCGCAGTGGTCGACCTCGCGCGAGAAGAGCTACTGGCGAGAGGCGTCGCGCATCGTCGGTCTCGTCGAGCACGAGTACGGCGACGTGGTGCCCGGCGAGGACTGGAAGCGGCTCTACGAGGGCGTCGTGGACGGCGCGCTCCGGGCGTTCTACGCGAGCCCCACCTTCGAGGAGATCCGCCGCACGCCGCGCGAGCAGTGGCTCTCGGTGGACGAGCTCGACTCCTGGAGCTTCGAGGGGACCAAGATCTGGGTCGCGATCGACTTCGCCTACCGCGACGCCGACGGGCGGGTGCGGATCCTCGACTGGAAGACCGGCAAGGAGCGCGGCGTCGACCACACGCAGGTGGGGATCTACGCGCTCTACGCGCAGCGGAAGTGGAGCGCCCCGCCCGACCAGGTGCTGGGCGGGCTCGTCTACCTCGTCGCGAACGGCGCCGGCTCGGGCGGTGACACGGTGTCGGTCGCCGCCGACGCGGCCGCGCTGGAGCGGTGCCAGGCGGAGATGCGCCACTCCATCGGGCAGATGCGGGCCGTGCTCGCCGACCCCACCCGCAACCAGGCCCTCATCGACCAGTTCCCGCAGCACGCCGAGCGCGACGGCTGCCGCCGCTGCCCGTTCCGCCGTCCGTGCGGGCGGATGTAGCCGGGCAGGCGCGGCTCCCGCAGCGGAACGCGAGCGCCCCGTCCTCGGGCCGCTTCGTCTCCCACCGGAACGCGTCGTTGCGGGGGCCGTGGCCGACCGGCGCCTCGCCTGTCGGCGGTCGCCGGCTCATGTCGGCGCTCTAGCCGCGGGCCTCGTAGTCCACCACCGCCCGCTTCTCGCGCACGCGCGCGATGAGGTCGGCGACGGCGCGGTGCTCTGGGTGCGCCTGGTAGGCGTCGAGCGCGGCGCGATCCACGAACGTGGAGTAGAGCGCGACGTCGAAGGACGCCTCGCTGCGCGCGAAGTCGATGCCCACCTCGATCTCGAGGAGCCCGGGGATGCGGCCCGCGAGCCCCTCGAGCGCCGCCTTCACCCTGCGGGCGTTCTCCTCGCGGGAGCCGCCCTCGGCCCGCTCCTTGAGCGTCCAGAACACGATGTGCTTCACCATTCCGTTCACCTCCCGCGCGGGCGCACCCGCGTTCGATCCGAAGGACGTTTCCCTGGCTTCGGCTCGCGCTTCCCGGCGCGGCCGTCCGGACTGTCGAGCCGCTTCTCCATGCGGATCGCGGCGAGCGAGGCGCCGCCGGGGAGGGGGACGCGGAGGTCCCTGCGGCGCGCGAAGCCGAGGCGCTCGTAGAACGGGACGGCGCCGAGCGCGGCCAGGACGCGCAGCCGCGTCGCGCCCGCGCGGCGAGCGGCGCGCGCGGCGTGCCGGACGAGCGCGCTCCCCAGGCCGCGGCCGGCGGCGCGGGGCAGGACGAAGACGGCGGTGAGCTCCGTGCCGCGCCGCGCCGCGTACCCCACGACGAGGCCGTCCCGCTCCGCCACGACGTAGCGCTCGCCGCCGGCCGCCATGGCCCAGCGGTGGTACAGCGCCGGCAGCGACGCCCAGGCGCGGAGCTCGGCGTCGGAGTAGGCGGCGGCGCCGCGCCCGCGGACGGCCGAGCGCATGACCCGCGCGACGGCGGTCGCGTCGTCGAGCGACGCGGCCCGGAGCGTCGCGGCCCGTGGCGCGCGCGGACGCGACGAGCGGCCGGCGAGGCCGCGGCCCCGGCTCACGCCTTCGTGTCCTTCTCCACGAGCCCGTAGCGCTGGAGCTTCTCGTAGAGCGTGGAGCGGTGCAGGCCGGCCGACTCGGCCGCCTTCGCGACGTTGCCGCCCGCCTCGCGCAGGAGGTCCTCGAGGAACTTCCGCTCCCACGCGTCGCGCGCGCGCCGGTAGCGCCCCTCCGCCCCGCCCGCCGCCGCGTCGCCTGCGGGCGGGGTGAGCTCGGGCGGGAGGTCCGCGAGGGTGATCGCGTCTCCGCGCGCCAGCAGGAGCCCGCGCTCGATCGCGTGCTCGAGCTCGCGGATGTTGCCGGGCCAGGGGTGGTCGAGGAGCGCGCGCATCGCCTCGCCGTCCGGCGCGAGGGGCGGCCGGCAGAGGCGCAGGGCGTGCTTCTCGACGAAGTTCTCGACGAGGAGCGGGATGTCCTCGCGCCGCTCGCGCAGGGGCGGGAGCCGGAGCGGGACGACGCGCAGCCGGAACCAGAGGTCCTCGCGGAACTTCCCCTCCTTCACGGCCCGGGCGAGGTCCTCGTTCGTCGCAGCGATCACCCGCACGTTCGCCTTGCGCGGCTTGCGGCTGCCCACCGGGATGTACTCGCCGTCCTGGAGCACGCGCAGGAGCTTCGGCTGCAGCGCCGGCGGGAGGAGGCCGATCTCGTCGAGGAAGAGCGTGCCGCCCTCCGCCTCGGCGAAGAACCCGGCCCGCGCCTGCTCGGCGCCGGTGAAGGCGCCCTTCTCGTGCCCGAACAGCTCCGCCTCGGCGAGGTTCTCGGGGATGGCGCTCATGTTGAGCGCCACGTACGGCCCGCCCGCGCGCCGGCTCATGGCGTGCGCCGCGCGGGCGAGGAGGTCCTTGCCGGTGCCGGACTCGCCCTCGACCAGGATCGGCACGTCGGAGGGGGCGATCCGCTCGAGCATCCCGACGAGCGCCTTCATCGGCTGCGACTTCCCGATGATCCCGTGCACGCCGAACTCGCCGGCGAGGGCGCTCCGGAGCCGCGCGTTCTCCCGCTTGATGCGGGCGTGCTCCACGGCGCGGGCGACGACGAGCTCGAGCTCCTCCGGCTCGAACGGCTTCTTGAGGTAGTCGAACGCGCCCGCCTTCATCGCCTCGACCGCGGTCTCCACCGTGGCGAACGCCGTGACGAGGATGACCGGGATCTCCGGCACCTTCGCCTTGAAGCGGCGCATCCCCTCGATGCCGTCGAGCCCCGGCATGCGCAGGTCCGTCACGATCGCGTCGAACTCGGCCCGCTCCACCGCGGGGAGCGCCTCGGCGACGGAGGGGAAGTCGTACACGGCGTAGGACCGCCCGAGCGTGCGCTTCATCATCTGGCGCGCCGAGTCGAGGTCGTCGATGACCATGAGGTTCGGTTTGCTCACGGCGCTCCTCTCACGGCGTCACCTGCGAGCGCGACGGCCGCCTCGGACGGCGCGGCAGGGAGGCGGATGCGGAAGGTCGCGCCGTGCCCGGGCGCGCTCTCGACCTCGACGGTCCCGCCGTGCGCCTCCGCCGCCTGGCGCACGATGGCGAGGCCGAGGCCGGTCCCGTTCGCCTTGGTGGTGAAGAACGGGTCGAACACGTGCGCCGAGACGTCGCGCTCGAGGCCGGGGCCGCTGTCCGCCACCTCGACCACCACGGCCTCGCCCTCGCGGCGGGCGCGGGCCACGAGCGTGCCACCCCCGCGCTCCTGCATCGCCTGCACGGCGTTCACGCAGAGGTTCAGGAACGCCTGGCGGAGCAGCTCCCCGTCGGCCACCACGTCCGGGAGGTCCGGCGCGATCTCGACCACGCGCTCCACCCGCGCCTGCGCGGCCGCGGGGCCGACCACCTCCACCGCCTCGCGCAGGATCGGCTCGACCGGCTGGGCGATGGGGTGGACCGTGCGGGCGCGCGCGAACACGAGGAAGCGCTCGATGAGCACCGCCGCGCGCGTCACCTCGCGGCGGATCGCCTCCACGTCGCCCTTCACCTCCGCCTCCGGCGGGAGCTCGCGGGCCGCCACCGACGCGTAGCCGCGGATGACGTTCAGGGAGTTCCCGATCTCGTGGGCGAACCCCGCGGCGATCCCGCCGAGCGTCGCGAGGCGGTCCGCCCGCAGCACCTCGCGGGTCTTCTGGGCGACGCGCTCCTCGAGCTCGGCGATGAGCCGCTGGTTCTCGGCGCGGCGGTCGTCGAGCCGCCGGGACATGTCGTTGAACGCGCGCACGAGATCGGCGAGCTCGCGCTCCTCCGGCTCCTCGAGGCGCACGCCACGCTCCTCGACGAGCGACTCGGCCGCCTCGGACAGCCGCACGAGCGGCTGGGTCACGCGGCGGAGGAAGATCGCGGCGAGCAGCTGCCCGACGAAGATCCAGAAGGCGGCGACGATGCTCGCCCCCCACGCCAGGTTGCGGGCGTTGCCGATCACCTCCTCGTGGGTGAAGTCGACCCGCACCGCCCCCACCACCGCGCCGCCTCGCAGGATGGGCGCGGAGGCCACGATCCCCTCCGGTCGCAGGAGCCGCCCGAGCGCCTGCAGCGGCGCCTCCGCGACCTGGAACTCGCTGGGCGGAACGCCCTCGGGGCAGGGCTCCTCGGTGCGCGTGACGCAGGCGAGGACCTTGCCCCTGCGGTCGACGATCCAGGCGCGGTCGAGCGGTGCGCTCGCCACCACCCGCTCGAGCACCGCGGGGAGCGCGGCCTCGCCGCCCGGATCCACGCCGTCGGCCCGCACCCAGTGGGCGCCCGCCGTGGCGGCCGTGGACGCGATGGCGACGCCCTCGCGCGCGAGGAGCTCCTGGCCGCGGACCACCTCGCGCCAGAGCGCGACCGCGGTGACGCCGCTCATCGCGAAGATGATGACCGCCGCTATTAGGACGAAGAGCTTGAGCCTGAGGGTCACGGCCCGCCCTCCTCCTGCGGGTGCGGGGGCCGCGGCGCGCCGGCGAAGGCGTGGCAGGCGGTGCAGGTCTTTCCGTTCGCGTGCGCGCTGGCGTGCGCGTGGCAGCGCTGGCAGCTCGCCGGCTCGGCGGACCAGGTGTGCGGCGGGTGGCAGTCCACGCAGCGGGCGTGGGCGGCGTTCGCGTGCAGCCCCGCGCGCCGCGTCGCGGCGAAGTCGTGGCAGTGCGTGCAGGAGACGAGCGTCTCGCCCGGCGGGGCGTGCGGCCGGTGGCAGCTCGAGCAGACCATCGCCATCGGGCCGTGCTCCTTCACCGGCGCGTGGATGCCCTGGGCGGTGTGGCAGCGGAGGCAGTCGCGGCGCGTCGGCCGGAGCCCGGGAGCGTCGCCGAGGAACTCGTGGCACGCGAAGCAGTGCATCCCTTCCATGCCCTGCACGCGGACGGCGTGGCCGGGGTGGCACTCGGCGCACTTCGCGGCGATGGGCTCGAAGCCGTGCATGCTCGCGGCGTGGCAGCGCACGCAGGCGATGCGGTGCTGCTCGTAGTGGATCCGGTGGCCGCGCGAGCCCCCCACCTGCGGCCAGCGCGGGTCGTGCGAGAAGTGGCACTCGGCGCAGGAGCCGATCTCGACGCCGCCGTGCCCCGCCGGCGCCTTCCCGAGGAGGAACGCGCCCAGCATGGCGACGCCCTGCTCGGCCTTCGCGTGGTGGCAGCGCTGGCAGGCGACGCTCTTGTGCGTGCCGGCCATCCAGAGCGCGAACTCCGGGCTCGCCTGGTGGCAGGTCGCGCAGAGGCGCGGATCCTCATCGACGTAGCGCTTGAAGCGCCACGCGCCCGCGGCGAGGGCGGCCACGGCGAGCGCGGCGAGGGTGAGGGCCAGCGTCTTCGCGGGGCGTGAGAGCCTCATGGGGGAGCGCGATTGTAGCGCGGCCCGTCCCGGGTCCGCGCGTCCGCGCCGCCCTGGAAAAAGAGGGGGGCCGCGCAGTCTCCCGCGCGGCCCCCCGACGCTCGCTCCCTGGGCGGGCGGCTTACTTCTGCTCGTCGCTCATCCGGTCGTACTCCAGCGGATGCTCGTGCTTCATCATCTCGACGCTGATCCGGCCGTTCAGCCAGGCCCAGTTCATCGGGAAGATCGAGGGCTTCAGGTGCACGTTGTAGAAGTGCACCACGAAGAGGAAGAGGATCGCGAGCGTCGCCTCCTCGCCGTGGATGATGAGGGCGGAGGAGATGAGCCAGCTCGGCGCCCACGCCGCGAAGAAGGCCGGGAACCAGAAGATGAACCCGGTGCCCACCATCATCACGATGCCCCAGAACACGGCCCAGTAGTCGAACTTCTCCAGGTACATGTACCGGTCGAACCTGGGCCGCTCCTTCTTCACGCCGAGCATGAAGAGGATGTTGTCCCGCATGTCGACGGCGTCCTTCGGCCCGGGCAGCATCGAGAGCGGGAGCCGCTTCTGGGCGGCGAGGAACGTCAGGTAGAAGAGGTGGTAGATCGACGAGGCGATGATGAGGACGGCGCCGACGCGGTGCCACATCGCCGCGCCCTCCGCGCCGCCGAAGATCTTCATGAACGCCTCGGAGTAGGGCGCCGCGTCCCTGCCCCCGATGATGGGCGCGTTGCCGAACGTCCCGGCGCCGCGGAGCGGCCAGCCGGTGATGCCGAGCAGGATGACGCCGGAGAGCATGAGCCAGTGCTGGATGCGCTGGTGGATGTCGAACCGGATGACGCTCCGCACCGCGTCGACGGAGGGGCCGTGGCCGCCCTTCGCCCGCATGCGCTGGCGCAGCTCGTAGACGAAGTCGACGAGCACGTGGAACGCGAAGAACAGCAGCGTGAGCGTGGTGAGGTACGAGAACGCGATGTGGATGATGTGCGGGACGGGGTGCCCGGACGTCTCCTGCGGCGTCTTGTGGGCGATGAGCGACGCGAAGCTGTCCGTGGCGCCGGCGTGGCAGCGCGCGCAGGCGTCCTTGCGGTTCTTCACGTTCACGATCGAGTTCGGGTCCGTCTTCGCCACGATCGCGTGGGTGCCGCCCCGGTTCGCGGGCGCCGCGTGGCAGCTCACGCACACCGGCGCGAAGGTGTTGCCGACGCGGACGAGGCGGCCGTGGATCGAGTCGTGGTAGGTGACCGCCGCCTCGGGGTTGAGGCCGGCCTCCTTGGCGAACTCCTCGTTGCCGTGGCAGGCCTCGCAGCGCTTCGCCATCGCGCGGCGATCCTCGGGCACCGGCTGGCGGGCGCCGGACTTCGGCTCGTAGAACGCCAGCGCCTTCACGGAGTGGAGCGAGCCGTGGCAGGAGGCGCAGGTGGGACCCGCGACCTTCGCGTCCTCACGCTGCCACTTCGAGTGGACCGAGGCGGCGAACGCGTCGGTCTGCTCGGTGTGGCAGTTCTGGCAGGCGAGGTAGGCGCGCGGGGAGGTGACCTTCACCTTCTTCTCGCCGTCGGCCCAGGCGGCCTTCTCCAGCCGGGAGACGAACTTCTGCTCCGCGTCGGACAGGGGCGGGAGGGTGCCGCCCATCGCGTGCTCTTCCGTGTAGCCCGCGTGGCAGTCCGTGCAGCCGACGCCGTTCTGGGCGTGGACGGACTTGGCGAAGAGGTCCGGGTGGACGGTGGGGCCGTCGCCGCCGGGGGAGTGGCACTGGAGACAGGTGTCGCTGCCCTGGGGCAGCTTCGGCTCTTCCGCTCGAGCGGTCGAGGCGAGGAGGAGCGCGAAGGAGAGGAGAATGGCTCGCATAGGCGGTGGGTCGCGGGTGCAACGGACATGCCCCTGCACCCAAACAGATTCTGAGGTTATGTTCCGGAAATCACGAGGGTTTGCGCGACATCAATCGCCGGGAGGTCGCAAAGCTTGCGCGCAATCGGCCCGAACGGGAAAGGCTGCGCGTTCGCGCACACCGCCGCGAGAAAAGCCGCGAGCCCGGAGAGGTCCCCGGGCCCGCGACGGGTCGAGCGGCACATCGGCGGCGCAGCTACTCGGGCGACGCCTCCTGGGCGGCCGGCTTCCGGACGGCGAGGCCGGTCAGCGCGCCCACGCCGGCGCCCGCGGCGGCGCCCATCACCGCGAACAGCGCGCCCACGCCGGCCACGCCGAGCACGATCCCGAAGACGATGAGCGCGCGCACGAGGAACGTCGGCTCGAGCGGCGTGCCGAAGATGCCGCCGGCGAGGAGCACGCCCGCGTAGCCGCCGTACAGCATCGAGGGGAGGAGCGCGACGGCGAGGAAGAGGGCGAGGCCGAGTCCGGCGCCGATGAGGGAGGAGGTCTTGCTCTGCATGACGGTTCTCCTGGTTCGCTGCGGTCTGGAAGGTTCCGGCGAGCACCACCGCGTCGCGTCCGCCGTGCTCGCTCCCTACTGCACGACCGCTGCCAGGATCGCCGCGCCTCCTCTCGCGGGCTTGCGCGCTCCGGCGTCGGGTTCTCCCGACAGCCCGCCGGGGCGGGACGACATCGCGCTGCGCGCTCCACATCATGCGGTTCCGCGGCGCGCCGGAGCCGCCTCAGCTCCTCAAGGCCGCGCGTCCACCCGCACCACCGGATAGCGTCGGTACGTCTCGTCCCAGGCCGGGTGGCGGCGGAAGAAGAACTCGCTCCGCGCCCGCCGGTCCGCCGCGAACGTCGGATCCGCGAGCCGCTGCTCCCACTCCGCGCGGACCGCCGCGTCCTCCGCGAGCAGCTGGCGGGCGAACGGCTCGAGCACGTAGTCCTCGATGTACTCCTTGCGCTCGAAGGCGGCGTTGAAGGTCCCCCAGGCGAGGAGCGCGTCGGGCGCGGCCGGCTCGAGGAGGTGCGCCGCGACGAGCGCGCGCGGCTGGGCGACGGGCACGAACAGCGCGCCCGCCCCGATCGACCGCCGCTCGCAGGCCCACGCGCCCTTCACCGAGAGCTGCTGGCGCCCCTCGAACGGCTCGGCGCGGAACTTCGCCTCCGTGGCGCGGAAGACCTCCACCTCGCGCGGCGGGCGCGCGCCGCCGAGGCGCTCGAAGCGCACCCCGTGGACCGCGAGCTTCGCCGCGACCGGCTCCGCGAAGCCGGCCGGCACCACCCAGCCGCCCCTCGGGAGGACGGCGCTCGCGGCCGGGCGGAGCGCGGCGAGGTACGGCACGTTCCAGACCTCCGGGCGCGACTCGTCGTAGCGGGTCACGGGCGCGCCGGTCACGACGGAGGGCTCGCGGACGTAGGCGTAGCCCCGGAAGGCGAGGGGCGTCGGCTCGCCGGTGGGCTCGAAGGCGAGCGCGACCTCGCGCCCGGCGAGCGCCGGCGCCTCGCGATCCGCGCGCTCGGCGGCGGCGCGCCAGCGGGCGCCGCGCTCGGCGGCGAGCTCGAGGAGCGCGCGGAGGAAGTCGACCGCCCCCTTCACGCGCTCGCCGTAGGGACGCCACGAGTGCGCCTCGAGGAGGATGCCGATGCGGTCCTGCGCCGCCCAGTAGCCGTGGCCGAAGTGCGGCGGCGGCACGCCCTGCGCGAACCCGCTCGCCGGATCGCCGTCCTCGCGGAAGGAGGGGTAGAAGTCCACCGGGAGGTGGCCGCCGGTGGTGAGGCGCGCGAGGAGCGCCTCGGAGAGCGCAGCGCCCTCGGGACGGAGCGCCGCGGCGTAGCCGAAGCGCGGCTCGACCATCACGGCGAGGTCGTGCTGGAACTGCGCGCCGTCGGTGACGTGCAGGTCCGCGTAGACGATGGGATCCCACTTGCGCAGGAGCGCGAGCATGGCGCGCGTCTCGGGCGCGTCCGCCTTCAGGTAGTCGCGGTTCAGGTTCAGGTTCGCCGCGGTCACGCGCCAGCCCGCCTCGAGCGGCCCGCGCTGGTTCGGCCGCTGCAGCGGCCCGAACCGCTCGTGCCCGTCGACGTTGAAGACCGGCACGAACACCGCGGTGACGCCCGCGAGCGGGCCGCCGCCCTTCCGCAGCAGCTCGCGGAGCAGGATGAAGCCCGCGTCCTTGCCGTCGAGCTCGCCCGCGTGGATGGCGCCCTGGAACAGGACCACCGGGCGCCGCCGCGCGCGAGCCGCGTAGGGGGTGAGGACGCCGTCGGCGCTCGCGACGAGCGCCACGAGCTCGCGCCGCTCCGGCGTCACGCCGAAGCTCACGCAGCGGGCGCGCCGCGGGAAGGCGCGCGCGTAGTCGCGACACAGCCGGACCGCCTCGTCGTAGCGGCCGGTGCGCTCGAAGGCGGTGCGCTCGGCGGTGGTGACGAGGTCCTGGGCGGTTGCGGAGAGGAGCGCGGCCGCGAGGGCCGCCGCGGGGGCGATGGGCATGGCCGCGCATCATAATGAGCGCGGCGCGAGATAGCCTGTCAGTGCGAGCGCCACCGCCGAGAAAGCCTGCAGCACGCCCGCGAGCCCCGCCGGGATGGGTCCGACGAGGACGATCCAGAGCGACATCCCACACGCGACCACCGCGAGGCTCGCGTGCACACGCTGGCGCCGTGCCGCCGGCGACGGGTCCGCCGCGCCCGCCGCGACGGGCATCCCCACCACCGCCGCGAACGTCGCGACGAACAGGCCGAATCCGACCAGCGCGACCTCGCTCTCCGGCACGGCCGCCGACACGAGCACGCCGAACGCCGCCGCCGCGAGCGCCGGGAGCGAGGCGAGCGCGAGCCCGGCGATCGCGCCGGCGG
>NZ_JALCZC010000110.1:0-13954 GCF_022690805.1 Anaeromyxobacter sp. SG66 | reverse complement strand
GCGTACGGCGGAGGCACAGGCGCGGCCCGAGGGCGCCGTGCGCGAGGCGCGCCCCGAGCGCGGCCCGCGCGAGCACCGCGGCGGCCCCGGCGAGCACCGCGGGCCCGGCGGCTTCGGCGACAAGAAGCGGGGCTACACGGGGCCGCGGCTCCCCGGCGACAAGGGGCCGCATCGCCCGCCCGAGAAGAAGAACCTGACGCACAACCCGTTCGCCGCGCTCGCTGCCAAGCTCGAGGACACCGGCAAGGCGGAGGCGCCTCCTCACGCCGAGGAGCCGGCCACGCCGGCCTCCGCTCCCGTGGAGGCCGCTCCGGAGACCGCGCCGGTGGACTCCGCACCCGAGCAGGCGTCTGCCGCCCCGGCCGACGCCCCCGCGGCCGAGCCGAAGCAGGGCACGTAAGCGCCCTGACGCGCGTACAATCGCCCCCGTGCGCCCGACGACCGGGCGCGCGGGGGCTCCCTGATGGTTCCGTTCGGCCGCACGGCGGCGATCTTCGACGTCGACGACTCGCTCCTCGACGGGAACGCCGGCACGATCTTCACCTGGTACCTGTACAACCAGAAGGTGATGCGGCCGGAGATGCGCGCGCGGATCCCGCGCATCATCTACGAGTACGCCCGCCACCGGCTGACCGAGCAGGACATGGTCGAGGTCGGCTCGCGCTGCCAGCAGGGCCTCTACGCCGACGACCTCCGCGCCCACGCGCACGCCTGCTTCGAGCGCCACCTGCGCAGGCGCATCACCTCCGGCGCGATGCGCCACATCCGCCGGCACCTGCTGTCCGGCCACTTCGTCCTCATCGCGTCCGGGTCGCCGCAGTACGTGGTGGACGAGATCGGCCGGCACCTGCGCGTCCACGCGGCGATCGGGACCCGCACGCGCGTGGTGGACGGCAAGGTGACGGACCAGATCGTCCCGCCGGTCGTGTTCCGCGAGGGCAAGCGCGCGGCCGTGGAGGCGGTGCTCGAGAAGTGGGACCTCGACCCGTCGCGCAGCTGGCTCTACTCCGACTCCATCGCCGACGTGCCGCTGTTCGAGGCGGTGGGGAACCCGGTGGTCGTGAACCCCAAGGCGCCGTTCCGCGCGTTCGCCCAGCGCCGGGGCTGGGAGCTCCAGGAGTGGCGCGAGCGGAACCGGCCCGGGGAGCCGGGCGACGTCGCGGACGAGTGGGGCAGCTGGGGCGGGTAGCCTCAACGATCAATTCGCGAACAGGCGAGCAAAGCGAGTCCGCCGGGGCGCACGTGCGCGCGGAGCTTCGCTCGGCGGGGCGGGGGGCGCAGCCCCCGGTCAGATCCGGAACAGGCGCCGCACGTTCGCCGTCGTCGCGGCCGCGACCTCGTCGAGCGTCGCGCCCCACAGCTCCGCCACCTTCTCCGCGGTCTTCACCACGTAGGCGGGCTCGTTGCGCTTCCCGCGGAAGGGCACCGGCGCGAGGAACGGGCTGTCGGTCTCGACGAGGAGCCGGTCGCGCGGGACGATCCTCACGGCCTCGCGGATCGCGTCCGCCGTCTTGAACGTCACGACCCCGGCGACCGAGATGAGGAGGCCGAGGTCGAGGTAGGCGCGCGCGGCGGACACGTCGCCGGTGAAGCAGTGGATGACCCCGCCCGCGGCCGGCACCCCTTCCTCGCGGAGGATCGCCGCGCAGTCCGCGTCCGCCTCGCGCACGTGGACGACGAGCGGCTTCGCCGCGGCGCGCGCCATGCGGATCGAGCGGCGGAACCCCGCGCGCTGATCCTCGCGGGGCGAGTGGTCGTAGTGGTAGTCGAGGCCGGTCTCCCCGACCGCGACGACGCGTGCGTCCGCCGCGAGCCGGGCCGCGGTCGCCCAGTCCTCCTCCGGGACGCGCGCGGCCTCGTGCGGGTGGACGCCGATCGTCGCGCTGAAGAAGCCGGGATCGCGGGTCGCGAGCTCGAGCGCGTTGCCGAAGTCTCCAGGCTTGCGCCACAGCCCCACGCAGACGACGCGCTCGAGCCCGGCGGCGCGCGCCCGCGCGACGACGCCGTCGAGGTCCTGGGCGTAGTCCTCGTAGTCGAGGTGGGCGTGAGAGTCGATGAGCCCCATGCGATCCGTCTCCCCTGCCCTCCCCGGCCGCGCGTCGCCCCCGCCCTACTTCACGCGCGTCCCGGGCGCGATCGAGTCGGCGACCGTCACCACCGACAGGTTCGGCGGCTCGCCCGCGGCGAGGAGCATGCCCTGCGAGGTGATGCCGCGCAGCGGGCGCGGCGCCAGGTTCGCGACGACGACGATCCGCCTGCCGACGAGCGCGCCGGGATCCGGGTACGCCTGCGCGATGCCGGCGACGATGGTGCGCGGCTCGGGATCGCCGGCCTCGACGGTGAGCTTCAGGAGCTTGTCCGCCCCCTGGACCTTCTCGGCAGCGCGCACGAGGGCCACGCGGAGCTCGAGCCTGGCGAAGTCGTCGTACTGGATGACGCCCGGGGGCGGAGGCGGCGCCGGCTTCGCGCTCGCCTTGGTGGCGGTCTCCGCGGGACTCGTCGCCTTGGCCACCTTGGGAGGCGGCGCCTTCGCCTCGGGCGGCACCACGATGAGCTTCTCCACCTGCTTCGCGTCGAGGCGCGCGATCTGGGGGGGCTTCGCGGCGACGGCGACGGGGCCGCCGGCGAAGGCATCGAAGCCCTCGTCCCAGCGCGCCGGCCGCTCCTGCCCGAACGCCGCGGCGAGGCCGTCGCAGAAGCGCGGCATCACCGGCCAGAGGATCGTGGCGATGCCGCGGAGCGCCTTGGCGCAGGAGTACAGGAGCGCCCGGCTCGCCGCCGAGGCCGGATCCTCCCAGGGCTTCGCCTCCTGGAGCCGCTTGTTGCAGCGGTCCGCCACCTGGTTCGCCGCGCGGACCACCTCGCGGTACTCCAGCGCGCCGTACGCGGCGCGCGCCTGCGCGAGGGCCGTGCGCGTCACCTCGACGAGCGCCGGCTCCGGGGCCTCCGCGAGCGGCGCCCCCGCGCGGGGGACGAGCGCCGCGACGCGCGAGGCGAGGTTCGCGACGTTGTTCGCGAGGTCGGCGTTGACGCGGTTGCGGAACTCGTCGAGCGCGAGGTCGAGGTCCTGCACGCTCGGCCCGAGGTTCGCCGCGTAGAAGTAGCGGAGCAGCTCGGGGTCGAGGCCCGAGTCGAGGTAGGTGCGTCCGGTGATGAAGCTCCCGCGGGTCTTCGACATCTTCTCGCCGTTCACGGTGAGGTGCCCGTGCACCGGCATCCGGTCCGGCCGCTTCAGGCCGGCCGCCCAGAGCATCGCCGGCCAGAACACCGCATGGAAGCGCAGGATGTCCTTGCCGATGAAGTGCTCGAGGCGCGCGTCCGCGCCCTCGGCGAGGTAGCGGCGCTCGAACTCGGCCGCGGTGAGCCGCTCGCCCTCCGGCGCCTCCTCCGTGAAGTAGTGCTCCGCCGAGGAGAGGTAGCCGATGGGGGCGTCCACCCAGACGTACAGGAACTTGCCGGCGAACTCCGGATCCTTCACCGGGAACCCGAAGTAAGGCGCGTCGCGCGTGATGCACCAGTCCTGAAGGTCGGCGAGCCAGCCCTTCACCTGCTCCCGCACCCCCGGCTCGAGGTGCCCCTCCTCCTCCACCCACGCGCGGATGATCCCCTGGGCCTTCTTCAGATCCACGTAGGCGTGGTCCGACGAGCGCACGACGGGCGTGCTGCCGCAGATCGCGCAGCGCGGGTCGATGAGGTCGCGGGGGTCGTAGGTCGTTCCGCAGACCTCGCAGACGTCCCCGTACTGGTCCTTCGCGCCGCACTTCGGGCAGGTGCCCTTCACGAAGCGGTCGGGCAGGAAGCGCCGGTCGGTCTCGCAGTAGAGCTGCTCGATCGAGCGCTTGTAGATGAGCCCCTTCGCCTTGAGGGCGTCGTAGACGCGGTACGCCCAGCGCGCGTTCTCGGGCGAGTCCGTCGTGTAATACGTCGAGAACTCGACCCCGAACCGGGCGAAGTCCTGGTGCTGCTCGGCGCGGTACTTCTCGACGAACGCCTTCGGCGTCATCCCGGCCTTCGCGGCGTTCAGCTCGATGGGCGTGCCGTGGGAGTCGGCCGCGCAGACGTAGGTGACGTGGTCGCCGCACGCCCGCCGGAACCGCACGTAGACGTCGGTCTGGATGTACTCGACGAGGTGGCCGAGGTGGATCGACCCGTTCGCGTAAGGGAGCGCGCTCGTCACGAGGAGACGCTGGCTCAAGGGTGGCTCCTTTCGATGTGTCCGCTGGCGAGCAGGCCGAGGAGGACGCGCTCGAGGCGGATCCGCCCGTCCTGCCCGCTCTTCATGGCGACGTCCGCCTCCGCGAGCGCGGCGAGGCCGTCGAGCAGCTCGGCCCGCGAGAAGCGCAGCGCCGCCTGGTACTTCATCCAGAACCCGTAGGGCTTCTTGCCCTTCGCCTCGTCCTCGGGGACGAGCGGGAAGACCTCGGCCTCCCACTCCCGCGCCGAGCCGATGCGCCGGTCGCCCACCGCGCGGCGCGCGCGCTCCCGCTCGACGATCATCCGCCGGACGGTGCTCGCGAGCGAGCCGAGCAGCATGAACGGGCTCCCGCCGTCCGCGATCGCGCGCTCGAGCACGCCCAGCGCCTGCGGGAGGTCGCGGGCCTCGACGGCGTTGCCGAGCGCGAAGAAGGGATCCGAGGCGACGCGGGTCACCACCGCGTCGACGTCCTCCGCGCCGATGACCTTCCGGTCGCCGACGTAGGCGGCGAGCTTCGCGACCTCGGAGGCGAGCGTGCGCGCGTCCTCGCCGACGAGCGCCGCGAGCCGGGCCTCGCCGGCGCGGTCGACGCGCTTGCCGGTCCCCGCGAGGAGCGACTCGAGCACGGGGCCGAGGACGAGCCGCTGCGCGTCCCACGTGCCCTCCTTCTCCAGCTGGATCGTGACCCGGCGCCCGGCCGCGGCGAGCCGCTTCACGAGCGGGAGCCGCCCGTCCACCTTGCCGGCGGCGACGACGAGGACGTGGCCGCGGGCGAAGCCCCGCTCGAGCGCGGCGTCGAGCGCGGACGCGTCGTCCTTCGAGACCTTGAGCTCGCGCTCCGCCGCGAACCGCGCCGCCCCCTCCACGAACGCCGCGTCGTAAGCGCCTTCCGGCACGCCGAGATCCGCCGCGAGCGCGGCGTGGTCGATCCCCCGGTCCGGCGCGAGGTCCTTCGAGGACCAGCCCGCCTTCGCGGCGAGCGCGAGCAGCCGCCGCGCCGCGTCGCGCTGGGCGCCCTTCGCCCACTGGTCCTTCGCGCGCCGGAACGCGTCCTCCGCGTCCTCCTTCGAGGTGAGGAACGCCGGCTCGTGGAGGAGCACGACCTTGCCGCCGCCGAAGAGGCCGCCGGTGGACAGCTCGGCCGCGACCTCGGCGGGCGAGGTGGCGGGGTCGAGCTCGACGAGGTTCAGCGCGCGCTGCGCCTCCGGGACGAGCGCCGAGGCGAGCTCGCGCGCCGCGCGCAGCGCGAGGAACGCGTCGCCGTCGAGCAGGTAGACGGGACGCGGCGCCCCGCCGCGGACGTCCGCGAGGCAGGTCTCGAGCGTGGCGCCCGCCGCGCCGCGCGGCGCCGTCCCCCTACCCCCGGCCATGGAACCACGCGATGAGCATGCGCTCGAGTGCGAGGGTCGCCGACGCGTTCTGGCGCAGGGCGGCGGCGGTCTTCTGGACCTCCTCGCGTCGCCGGACGATCTCCGCGGGCGAGAGCGCCGCGGCGGCGCGCCGGGTGGCCTCGGCGAGATCCCCGAGGGCGAGCTCGGCGGCTCCGGCGCGCGCCGCCAGGACGTCCCGCAGCCAGACCGCGAGGAGCGCGCACAGCTCGGCCGCGCTCTCGCGGTCGTCGCCGTGCTCGCGCGCGAAGGCGAGCCAGGCGCCTGCGTCGGCGGGATCGAGGGCGGCGGCGGCCAGCACCGCGTCCCGCTCGGCGGCGAGCGTCTCCGCGTCGAGCGCGAGGGCGCGCGCCAGCGAGCCCCCCGCGAGCGCGGCCGCGAGCCGCGCCTCCCCGGCAGGCCGGCCCTCCGCCTCGAGCCGCGCCGCGACCGCCGCCGCCGGCAGCGGCGCGAACGGCACGCGCAGGCAGCGCGAGCGGATTGTGGGCAGGAGCGCGTCGGGGCTCGACGCCACGAGCACGAGCGTCGTGTCGTCGGGCGGCTCCTCGAGCGTCTTGAGGAGCGCGTTCTGGGCCTGAGGGTTCATCGCGTCGGCGGGATCGAGGACGACGAACCGGCGGCGCCCCTCGAAGCGCTTCAGGGCGAGGCGGCGGTCCACCACGTCCCGCACCTGGTCCACGACGATGTCCTTGGAGGGCGCGCGGCCGCCCTTCGGATCCCACCTCCCGGCCTTGGCCATCACGCGCTCCTCGTGGAGCACGAGCACGTCCGGGTGGACGCCGCGCGCGATCTTCCGGCACGGCCCGCACGTGCCGCAGGCGTCGTCGCGGCTCCCGCCCTCTGGCGCCGGGGCCTCGCAGTTCGCGGCCTGCGCGAGGAGCCGGGCCGCCGTCGCCTTCCCGACGCCCTCCGGACCACCGAACAGGTACGCGTGGTGGAGCGCGCCGCGCCGCAGGGCGGATCGCAGCGAGGACACGGCGCGATCCTGCGCGATGAGCTCGGAGAACGGCATGACGCGGCGCGGAAGATAACATAAGGGGCGCGCCGGGCGGCCGCCGCGCGCGCTGCGCACCGGCGAGAGGGGATCAGTTCATCCGCCCCGCGAGCCGGGCGACCGCCGCGGTCAGCTCCGCGGGCTCCACCGGCTTCGCGAGGTAGACCTGGAAGCCCGCGAGCAGCGCCTCCGTCCGATCCTCCGCCTGGGTGTAGGCGGTGAGCGCGGCCGCGGGGACGCGCCCGCCGCGCGTCGCCTCGAGGCTGCGGATCTTGCGGATGAGCGCGTACCCGTCCTCCCCGGGCATGCCGAGATCCGACAGGAGCACGTCGGGAGGGCGCGCGGAGAGCGCCGCGAGCGCCTCGCGCGCGGACGCCGCCGCGGTCACGAGGGCGCCGGCCGCCTCCAGCACCTGACGGACCACGTCGAGGGTGTCGGGATCGTCGTCGACGACGAGCACCCGCACGCGCTCGAGCCCCGCGAGCGGCCGAAGCTCGCGCGGCCCGGTCGGCGGCGCCGGAGCCGTCTCCGACGTTCGCCGGGGCCGCTGAGGCGAGATGGGCAGCCGCACGGCGAACGTCGCGCCCCGCCCCGGGCCGTCGCTCGACGCGGAGACGGAGCCGCCGTGCGCCTCCACGAGGTGCCGCACCAGCGCGAGGCCGAGGCCGAGCCCCCCGTGGGCGCGCGTCGAGGACGAGTCCGCCTGGCGGAACCGCTCGAAGAGGTGCGGCAGGAACGCCGGGTCGAGCCCCGCGCCCGTGTCGCGCACGTGGATGGTCACCTCGTCCCCCTCGCGCGCGAGCCGGATCTCCACGCGACCGCCGGGCGGCGTGAACTTGATGGCGTTCGAGAGCAGGTTCCAGACGACCTGCTGCAGCCGCCCCGGATCGCCCGCCACCGGCCCGGCGCGCGGCACGAGCACCGCCGCGATCGAGATGCTCCGCGCCGCCGCGGCAGGACGGACGGCCTCGAGCGCCGCCTCGATGACCGGCACGAGCTCGACGGGACGCACGTCGAGCCGCAGCTGGCCCCGCACGATGCGCGACGCGTCGAGCAGGTCGTCCACGATCTGCGCCTGCGCCTGGGCGCTCCGCTCGATGGTCTCGATCCCGCGCGCGGCCGCGGTCGCGTCGAGCTTGCCGAGCCGGAGGAGCCGCGCCCAGCCGAGCACGGCGTTGAGGGGCGTGCGCAGCTCGTGCGAGACGGTGGAGACGAACTCGTCCTTCGCGCGATCCGAACGCTCCGCCTCCGCGCGCGCACCTCGCTCCCTCGCCTCGAGCCGCGCTCGCTCTTCGCTCGCGCGCTGCCGCTCGGCGTCCAGCTCGCGACGGGCCGTCTCCGCCTCCCGGCGCAGCGTCCCGCCCTCGCGCTCGAGGGTGCTCCTCGCCCTGGAGACCCGCCGGAGCGCGACGCCGAGCGCCACCGCGACCGCCGCCGCGGCGAGCGTCACCGCAGCGAGCAGGATCTGGCCGGCGGACGAGTCCATCGTGGGAGCCTCGACGGGCAGGGATCATAGCGACCGGACGGGGAACCGCGCCGGCCAACCTGTGGGCCGAGGTGGGCCGGGCGAAATGGACAGCCGCGGATGGGTCGGTATCATGACCCACCGGAGCGCGCCCCCAATGAAGATCACGCCCCTCGACATCACTCAGAAGCAGTTCTCCAAGGTGTTCCGCGGCTCCTCCCCCGAGGAGGTCGAGGCGTTCCTCGCCCTCGTGGCGACCGAGTTCGAGTCGCTCGTGAAGGAGAACCTCGCGCTGCGCGAGGAGGACCGCCGCAAGGCCGAGGAGATCGCGGAGTTCAGGAGCCGCGAGCGCGCGCTCCAGGAGACGCTCGTGACGGCCCAGCGGGCCTCCGAGGAGATCCGCGAGTCCGCCCGCAAGGAGGCGGAGATCACGATCTCGGACGCCGAGCTCCAGGCCGAGAAGATCGTCCAGGGCGCGCACCAGCGCTTCCTCCGCATCGTCGACGACATCAACGAGCTGAAGCGCCAGCGCGTCCAGTTCGAGGCGAACGTGCGGACCCTCGCCGAGAGCCACCTGAAGCTCATCGAGGCGTTCCGCGAGCCTGCCCGCGAGGAGACCGTCCAGTACATCCCCTCGCGCCGGAAGGCCGCGGACGAGTAGCGGACGTTCAGAGCGCTCCGGGCCCGCTCGCTCTCATCCTCGCGTAGTCGAGCAGAACGCAGGGGCACGAGCCCGTCGCAGGCGGGGTCGTTTACCGTAGAGCCAGCACCACCGAGCACGGCCACTCGCAGGCGCACGAGCCCGTCGCCGAGCCGGGCGCACGAGGAGCGCAGCCGCGCAGGCGTACTGCTTGCGTTTGAGGATCCGTCACATCTTCGGCTGCTGACCGGAGGGGGGGGAGCGGCTTCGGTCGGACGAGCGGGGAATCGCACGCTCCGGCTGGGCAACGACGGGGTTGGCACGCGCGCACCGGGAAGGCTCCGCGCGGAGCACTGCGGGCGCAGAGCGGTGAGCGTCACCCGATGGGGCGTAAAGGTTCGGAAGCCGGGTAGCACCGAGCGGCGAGTCGTCGCTCTAGCCGCGCGGCCATGTGAACCCAACCCGGTTCGCCGGAGGTCGGCCAACTCCGCTGGCGGCCGCAGCGTCACGGCGCCCACATCCCCAGCTGCATGACGGGACGCAGAGGTGCCACGCCAGCGCCAGAGAGCGGCGTCGGCCCGGCGCTCGCGTCGCGGCGGAAGTGATCCATGTGCTCGCGCCCGAAGGTGTTCTCTGCGTGGAGAAGATTGTGGGCTCGGCAGGCGAGCCGAAGATTGTCGATCGTCGACAGTCCCCCGAGGGCGACGGGTCGGATGTGGTCGAGCTCGAGCTTCCAACGGCTGTTACAGCCGCAGCCGTCCGGACCGACCCAGGCGCAGCGCCCGCCGTCGCGCTTCCACACGGCGCGGCGAACTATCGCCGGGATCGTGGGCCTCGCCCCCGGCGGCTTCGCCGCGACCTGCTTCGCGCCCCTGTTCGAGCCTTCCTCGGAGCCCTCCTTCGCGCACTCCTTCGAACCTTCCTTCGCGTCCTTCGTCTTCCGCTCCGGCGCGGCAGCGCCCTTGCGCTTGCCGTGCTTCTCGATGGCGCAGCGGATCGCCTCGTGGAGCACCGCCGCGAGGTCGCCGTCCGGAACCTTGTGCGACAGGAGTGACCGGAGCGTCTCGAGGTCCTCCTTGCAGGCGCGGTCGAGGGTGACCCGAAGCGACCAGTGCGTCTCCGAGACGGCGAGCGTCTCGGCCCTTCGCTTCGGCTGCGCGACGGTGGGCGGGAGCGCAGGCCGCGAGTCGGCGATGGGGTCCGGGCCGAGGGTCGGTTCAGCAGGGCCGGCCACTGGCGCCGCCTCGGCGCCTGCATCGGACGCCGGGAGCGGTAGCGCTGCGCTCGCTGCGGCGGGCGCGCGCTCGGCCAGCTTGCGGACGCCTGCGCGCGGAGCGGTGCGGGCCTGGACGGAGACGACGAGGTGCTCGACCTCGGCCCGCGTCCGGAAGGCGGCGCGAGCGAGGATGTCGTCCACGTTCTCCTGGGTGAGCACCTGCCCGCGGCGCTATCCGCTGCGCCCTCGTCGATGCCTTTCCGCGGTCTCCGCGCGTGACACGCGCGAGGCGCGTGCGCGAGAGCGGCCCTTCCGCGCCGGCTCCGATGCCGGAGCGCGCTCGAGGCGAGAAGGCGTCAACGGGAAATGTTTCACCCACCGCACCTGGGACGCCCTGCCTCTTCGCGAGAATGCCGCGACATCGGGCGGCACTACCGCTGGCGATAGTTATCACCATGGGTGAAGACGGCCGACCGTCCGTGACGCTCCAGCCCGTGCTCCGGTGCGGCTGCGGAGGCGCCTTCGAGAAGGCCGCACGCACCACGCGCGAAATCATGCCGTCGCCGCGCCCGGCCCGACACGACGAGACGTTCGCCTGCTCCGCCGCCTCCCCGCGTTCATCGGGGTCGAGCACGAGCGCGTGCGCCGACCCCGTCGATGCCCAAATCCGGCACGCGCACTGAAACCGCGGTCGAAACACCCACCGCTCGTCCGGCGAGTACCTGCCGTTGTGATGAATGAGACCGCTTCCGTACGCCGAGCAGCGGAGCGACGAGTCCGCCCGGCGCAGGCAGGCATCGTGCGCCGTAGCCCCAGCAGGCAGGGATCGTGCGCCGTAATCAGTGCGCCTCCGCCCAGCTCCCCCCCACCCCCACCTCCACCTCGAGCGGCACCTCGAGCGCCGCCGCGCCGGACATCTCGCGCCGGACGAGCGCCTCGACCGGCGCGAGCTCGCCTTCGGGGACCTCGAGCACGAGCTCGTCGTGGACCTGGAGGAGCAGCCGGGCCCGGCGCCCCTCGCTCGCGAGCGCGTCGTGCACGCGGATCATCGCGATCTTCACGATGTCCGCGGCCGTGCCCTGGATCGGCGTGTTGATCGCCGTGCGCTCCGCGGCGTTGCGGAGCGCGGGGTTCCGCGCCGCGATCTCAGGCATGGCGCGGACGCGCCCGAACAGCGTGCGCGACTCCCCCGTCGCACGCGCGTCCTCCACCGCCTTCTCGACCCAGCGCCGCACGCCGGCGTAGCGCGTGAAGTACCGGTCGATGATCGCCTGCGCCTCCGCGCCCGGCAGGTCGAGCCGCTGCGAGAGCCCGAAGGCGGAGAGGCCGTAGGCGATCCCGAAGTTCAGCACCTTCGCGATGCGGCGCATGTCCGACGTGACCATGGCGGGCGCGACGCCGAACGTCTCCGCGGCGGTGCGCGTGTGAACGTCGTCGCGGGCGCGGAACGCCTCGAGGAGCGCGGGATCGTGCGAGTAGTGCGCGAGGATCCTGAGCTCGATCTGGGAGTAGTCGGCCGAGAGGAGCCGGGCGCCCTCCGGGGCGACGAACGCCGCGCGGATGCGGCGCGACAGCTCGGTGCGCACCGGGATGTTCTGCAAATTCGGATCGGACGAGGAGAGGCGCCCGGTCGCCGCGCCTGCCTGGTGGAAGGTCGTGTGGATGCGGCTGTCCGCCGGGTCGACGAGCTGAGGGAGCGCGTCGACGTAGGTGCCCTTGAGCTTCGAGAGCCCCCGGTGCTCGAGCACGAGCCGCGGCAGCTCGTGCTGCTCGGCCAGCTTCTCGAGGACGTCCTGGTCGGTGGACGGGCCGGTCTTGAGCCGCTTCAGCACGGGGAGGCCGAGCTCGGTGAAGAGCACCTGCGAGAGCTCGCGGGTGGACGCGATGTTGAAGGGGTGACCGGCGGACGCGTGGATGCGGGTCTCGAGGTCCTGCATGGAGCGCCCGAACTCGGCGCTCATGCCCTCCATGGCGCCGCGGTCGACGAGGATGCCCGCCCGCTCCATCTCCCAGAGCACGGGCACGAGCGGCCGCTCCACGTCCCGGTAGAGGGGCAGGACCTTCTCCTCCTCGAGCGCGCGCTCGAGCGCCGGGACCAGGTCGAGCAGCGAGGCGGCGCACTGCGCGGCCCACGCGCCGGCGCGCTCCACCTCGATCCCCTCGACCGCGACCCGCTCGCTCTTGCGGGCGGCGTCGCCGCCGCTCGGATCGCGCGGCAGCTCGCAGCCGATCCGCTCGCGTGCGACGTCGGCGAGGGCGTGCTCGCGCCGGGTGGGGAGGAGCAGCCGGCTCGCGAGCTCGGTGTCCATCCCCGGCCCCGCGAGCGTGAGCCCGAGCCCCGCGAGCGCGTGCTGCACCGCCTTGCGGTCGTGCGTGTGCTTCGGCGCGTCGCCCTCCAGGAGCGGCCGCAGCGCGGCGCGCACGTCCTCCACGCCGAGCTGCGCGGGCGCCCCGAGGTAGCGGTGGCGCAGCGGCACGTAGAACGCCCTGCCGCCTCCCGCCAGCGCGAGGCCCACCACCGGATCCGTGCGCGGGGCCGGCCCCGCGAGCACGGGCCGGAGCCCCACGGCGGGGGCGGCCGTGAGCGCCGCGACGGCGTCCGCGAGCGCCGCCGCGTCGAGGACGAGCTCCGCGCGCTCCGTGCGCGGCGTCGGCGGGGGCGCGGGCAGGTCCTTCAGGAGCCGGGAGAACTCGAGCTCGGAGAAGAGCGCGCGCACGCGCGAGTCGTCCGGACGTCTCCGCCCGAGCGCCTCGGGCGCGAGCGGGAGGGTGAGGTCGCAGCGCAGCGCCACGAGCTCCCGGTTCATCCGGATGCGCGCCGCGTTCGCGACGATCTTATCCTTCACCTTCTCGCCGCCGCGCGCGACCGCCGCCGGGATCTCGTCGGGCCGGCGCAGCATCTCCTCGACGGTGCCGAAGCGGCGCACCAGCGCCGCCGCGGTCACCTCGCCGATGCCCGCGATCCCCGGCACGTTGTCGATCTTGTCGCCCAGGATCGCCATGTACTCGACGACCTGGTCCGGCCGGACCCCGAGCTTCTTCTCGACCTCCGCGGGCCCGGTCCACCCGCCCCGGCCGCTCGCCTCGGCCATCGGGTCGTAGAGCGAGAGCTTCTCGTCCACGAGCTGCGCGAAGTCCTTGTCGCCCGTGACCACCACGACCTCGTAGCCCTGCTCGCGCGCGCGGCACGCCAGCGTGGCGATGACGTCGTCCGCCTCCACGCCTCCCTCCTCGATGCGCGGCACGGCGAGGGCGTCCGCCACCTCCCGCACGAGGGGGAACTGCGCGCGCAGATCGTCTGGCGCCTCGGGGCGGTTCGCCTTGTAGGTGGGGTCGATCTCGTTCCGGAAGCTCTTGCGCCCCGCGTCCATGACGAGCGCGACGTGCGTCGGCGCGTGCTCGCGGAGCGCCTTGAGGAGCATCGTCGTGAAGCCGTAGACCGCGTTGGTCGGCGTCCCGCGGGTGGTCGAGAGGTGCGGGATCGCGTGATAGGCGCGGAAGACGAAGCCCGAGCCGTCGATGAGCGTCAGGGTGGGCATGCGGGACGGAACGATAGTCCCACGCGCCGGCGCGGGCAGCGGGAAAACGCGGCGCGCCCGCGAGTCGCGAGGCGGTGCGGCGGAAACGTCGCGGCCCAGGGCCCGCGCGAGGGACGCCTCACCGCAGCGCGCAGCGCAGCCGCTCGGCGCACACGAAGTACTCGTCGCCGTCCTCGATGCGCCGGCGGGCGATCCGCTCGCGCCGGAACCACGTGCCGTTCGACGAGCCGAGGTCCTCGATGAGCCAGCCCGGCCCCTCGCGCACGATGGCGACGTGCTCGCGGGACACCTTCGCGCTGTCCACGACGAGGTCGCAGTGCCGTCCCCGGCCGATGACGAAGCGATCCTTCGCGACCGGCACCTCGGTGCCGTCGTCGCGCACGAGCACGAGCGCGGACGCGACGGCCGCCGCGGCCGACGGCGCAGGCGAGGCGGCCGGAGCCGCCGCGACGGCGGCCGGCACCGGCGGGGGCGCGCGCATCTCGCGCTCGAGCCGCGCGGCCGTGTCGAGCACCTG
>NZ_JALCZC010000011.1:0-81241 GCF_022690805.1 Anaeromyxobacter sp. SG66 | reverse complement strand
CAGCCCGGCGGCGGGCGCGGACGAGACCGCGCTCGCTAGTCCACGTTTGGATTTGCGTCCACTCCGGCCCCCATGCTGGAGTGCGACCGAATGACACATGGGGGCCGGAGCGTCAGGGGCGAGCTGCCCTGGCTGGGGGTGTCGCTGTGCGGCATCCTGGCCGCGCACGCGTTCTCGCACTTCGTCATCCACCGCGGCGCCATCGTGGCGTCTCTCGCCGCCACCGGGACCGTGCCAGGCTGGATGTGGGGCGCCCTCTTCGCGCCGGAGCTCGTCGCCTGCTTCATCGTGGGGTGGCGGCTGACGCGCTGGTGGCAGGTCGGCCTGTACGCCGTCGGGGCGACCGTGGTGCGCCAGGCCTGCGAGCTCGCGCTCCACTTCGCCGGCGACGCGGGGCACGTCATCGAGGGGCCGCGCGCCGTGCTCGTCGCGACCCCGGTCGTCGCCCTCGTCTACGCGATGCTCATCGGGCTCGCCTCGGCGTCCGGCCGCCAGGACCGGCAGCTCGACGGCGCCTGAACGGCGGGACGATGCGCGGCACCGAGGGCGACCGCGCGTCGCCAGCCGTCGTTCAGCGCTCGCAGCGCTCCATGCAGCAGACGAGGTCCTCGAGCGCCGGCTCGGCGAGCCGGTAGCGCGCGAAGCCGTCCTCGCGCGTCGCGGCCACGAGCCCGAGGCTGCGCAGGATGCGCAGCTGCTGGGAGACGATCGCCTGGCTCGCGCCGAGGCGCTCCGCGAGCGTCGAGACGTTCAGCTCCTCGCGGCAGAGCGAGGCGACGATGCGCAGCCGCAGCGGGTGCGCGACGGCCTTCAGCACCTCCGCGATCCGCCCGGCGCGGGCGGGGTCGGAGGCGAGGGGGGGCTCTGGACGAAGGTTCGACACGGAGGGACAGGATAGCGCGGACGGGCGACGGGCGCCCGCCCGCGCCGGGGGACCTAGAACTCTTCCTTCTTCTGCTCCTTGTCGTGGAGCCGGTCGAACCAGAGCTCCGCGCTCTTCAGCTTGCGCCGGGCGATCTCGCCCTTCGAGTAGCCCAGCGCCTCGAAGTCGAGCTGCCCGTTCGCGGTGTGGCAGCGATCGCAGGACAGCGCCTTCTGCCTCGTCACGAGGTGGCTGTTCGCGAAGTAGATGGTCTGCCAGCCGGGGACGGGGTCGACGTTCTTCAGGCCGAGCGTCTTCGCGGCGGAGGCGACGCCCGCGAGCGTGTCACCGGTCGCCGTCGGCTGGGCGAAGTCCATGGAGAGGAGCTTGCCCGTGCGGCGATCGTAGTAGGCGCGCCCCTCGTAGATCTTGAACGGGGTGATCTTGCTCTTCGGGTCGGCCCGGCTGCCCTTGGGGCCGATGAAGTGCGGCTCGTTCCGGACGGAGCCGTTGAACCACGCGTAGACCGGCTTCGTGCCCGCCGGCTCCCGCTTGATGGTGGACGGCTCCCAGAAGCCCGTCGACGCGTCCTTCGACCACTTCGTGAAGTCCTTCGCCACCGCGCCGCCCGAGGTCGGGATGTGGCAGGTCTGGCAGGCGATCTTCGCGACGTGCGCGTCGTAGTCCGCGTCCTTGTGCGGCTTGGCGCCGTGGCAGTCGGCGCAGGCCACGCGGACGCCGTCGTTCGCCCAGTTGTTCGGATCGAAGCCCGTCGGGATCTTGTGGTCCTTCGCCTTGTGGCAGTCGGCGCAGGTCATGCCCTTCGCGGCGTGCGCGTCGTGCTCGGCGTCGAACGCGAAGCCGCGCTTGATGAGCGTGCCGCCGCCCGCCGTCTCGTGGCAGGTCATGCAGGCCTTGACGGTGGGCTTGCCCACCGCGAGGGCCGCCTCGACGCTCCGGTCCTGCCCGATCGCGACCTTGCCGTCGGGGGTCTTGTAGGGCTTGCGCTTCGAGTAGTCGTACTTGGCCGAGTGGCACACCAGGCAGTCGATGGCGGCCTCCGCCTCCGCGCCGTCCGAGCCGACGCCGGCGAGGTGGTTGCCGGGGTGGCAGGTGTTGCAGCCGGTGAGCTTCGTCTTGCCGAGCGCGTTCTGCGGGATCTCCTTGAGATCGTTGACGACGTCGTTCCCGTTGCAGAACGTGTAGATGCGGTTCTTCATCCCGTACTCGAGCTTGGGATCAAGGTTGTCCACGTTCGTCACCTTGGACGCGTGCTTCCAGTGGACGGTCCCGAGGAACGCCTTCGCCGTGCCGGGGTGGCACTCCTCGCAGGTCTCCGGGCCCTTGTAGCCCTTCTCGCGGATGACGTCGTTTCCGGGGTGCTCGGCGGCGAGCGCGGGCGCGGCGGCGAGGGCCGCGGCGAGCGCGAGGGTGCGGGACAGGATGCGCATTTTCACTCTCCGTTCAGCGTGTGATCTGAAAAAAAGGGCTGCAGCGCAAGGGGACGTGCGCTGCAGCCCTGCTCCGGCCCTCTGGAGGGGAGCCAGAGCGTCGCTAGCAGCCGCCGGCCTTCTTGAAGAACGTGGAGTGGTTCTTCCCGTCCTTCTTCTCGAACTTGGCCTTGATCTCGTCGCCGACGCCGATCCGCTTGTCCTTGAACTTGTCGAGCGTGACGGTGTCGTCCACGAGCAGATCGACGAGCGAGCCGCTCTTCGAGTCCTTGAGCGTCGCCGTCGCCGTCGCGCCGGCGAGGTCGATCTTCGTCACCGTGCCGAGCATCTTCTCCTCGGCGTGCGCGGGGGTCGCGGTCGCGAGGGTGAAGGCGACGGCGAGGGTGAGGGCGGACAGGATCTTCTTCATCTTGCTTCTCCTTGTGTCGACTGCGGGGTGAGCGGCGGCGGGATCAGGGCGCCGCAGCGGTGCCGGTGGGCAGGGCGAGCATCGCGACGCCGGCGAGGGCCACCGCGACCAGGCCGACGAAGATCCACTTCTTCGCCGCGCCCGACGGGCTCTCGGCGAGGGCCGCTCCGGCGACGAGGCGCTCGATGCGCTCGCCCGCGAAGAAGGCCGCGATCGCGAACGCCACGACGAAGACGGCGACGATCGGCGCGGGGAGCCCGAGCCAGGTGGAGAGCGAGAGCGCGCCGAGCTTGCCCGAGTTCGGGAACGCGCCGAGCGCCGGCTCGACGTGCGCGTACACGAGGCCGCCCACGACCACGCCGAAGACCGTCGAGACGCCGTCGAGCTTGCCGGAGGCGGTCGCGACGAGCGAGGTGCCGGGGCAGTACCCGGACATCACGAACCCCGCGCCGAGCAACAGGCCGCCCACGATCATCGGCCAGAGGTAGGTCGGGTAGTTGAACTGGATGGCCGCGAGGTCCACGACCCCCGCGGAGGAGAGCACGACGAGCCCGAGCATCGCCGTCACGATCGCCGTGAACATCACCTTGAGGACGGTGAAGTCGTAGCCGTAGAACTGCCCGACGAGCTTCTGGGCGCGCCCGAAGCCGGAGCGCTCGAGCACGAACCCGAACGCGATCCCGACGACGACCGCGACGCCCAGGCCGAGGGCGCGGCGCTCGTCGGAGAGCGCCTCGATGGGGAAGATCGTCGTCATCGCCACTGCCTCCTCAGGAAGTAGGCGACCGCGTAGCCGCCCGCGAACACCGACAGCATGAAGGCCCACGACCCGACCGACATGGCCGCGCCGCCCGAGAGCGCCTGCCCGGAGGTGCAGCCGCGCGACAGCTTGGCGGCGAACCCCATGATCACGCCGCCCGCGATCGCGAAGCCGATCCGGCCGCCGCTCGAGAAGCTCGGGCCCTTCAGCACCTCGCGCGAGAAGCGCCCCGAGGTGATCGCGCCGAGGACGCCGCCGATGAGGACGCCCACGACCTCGAACACGAGCCAGTCGTCGAGCGGGTGACCGTCCTCGAGCATGCCGGCGATGGCCGGCACTCGCTCCGCGTGCGCGGGCGCCAGGCCGGACACGGCCCACACGCCGACCCGGTACGTCGCGCCCGAGGCTCCGAGCCCCTTCCCCATGAGCAGGAACGTGACGAGCAGCACCAGCCCGAGCGCCACGCCTCCGGCGTAGGGGTTCCAGAATCTGTTGGGGTTCCTCTCCATCCGTTCCTCCGCGTCGCGCGCGGCCCGTTCGACGAGCCGCGCCAGTCCGAGCTCAAGCGAGAGAGCCCATGCCTCCCCGAAGGGTTCTTCCACCGCTCGGCAGGCGGCCCGGCTCCACCGCCCGCGCCGCGGCGGCGGCGAGCGTCCGGGGCCTCGCGCACCGCTTCGCCCGCGGGCGCCCGCGCCGCCCCGCGGGGCCGGCCTCTGCGTCCTGCCGAAGAAGACATAGCGACATCGCTAGTTCGCTATGCAACCGCCGCACCCATCCCCGACCCTGCGGCGCTTCCGCCCATTTCTCGCGGGCTTCGGAGGCCCGCACCCCCTCCCCGCGCCGCCGCCTCCCGTCCTCCGGCGCGCAACCGGTGCGTGCTCGCGAGCCGAGTACGCAAATCGATCCGCCGCGCGCGGGTGAGCGATCCGCGAGGCGGCGACCGCCCCGCCGCACGATGGGCTCCCCATCACGAGTTCTCTATCAGTGAAACCGAACCTGTCCCGTCCGGGCGAGATGACAAGGTCCCGTCACACGGATTAGACAGTCCGAGTGCCCCCTGGCCCCTCCCAGCGCGCGGGCGAGCCTCGACCGAACGTTTCCGAACCGCCCCGCGCCTCACGCTGGCGGCGGCGCCTGCCCTGGCCGCCCGGCCGCATCGTCGCCGCTTACGCGCTGCTCTCCGCCGTCTGGATCGAGCTGTCCGATCGGGCCGTCGAGCTGCTGATCGGCGATCACGCCGGGACGATGATCCAGACCGCGAAGGGCATCGCCTTCGTCGCGGTCACCTCCGTGATGCTGTACGCGCTCATCGGGCGCCGCGAGCGCGGCCTGCGCACGCGCGGCGCAGAGATCCGCGCCACCATCGAGAGCATGGCGGACGCGGTGCTCGTCGTGGACGCGGACACCCAGATCGTGGAGGCGAACCAGGCCGCGGCCGAGCTCCTGCGCGTCGGCAGCCGCGAGGCGCTGCTCATGCCGATCGCCGAGTGGGGCAAGCGCTTCCAGCTGCGTCACCTCGACGGCACGCCGGTCCCGCTCGAGCGCTTCGCGACGATCCGCGCGCTCAAGGGCGAGCGGGTGCCCGCGTACGACGCGATCATCCGCTCCGCCGACGGCCGCGACGTGTTCCTCTCCGTCACCGCCTCCCCCGTGCTCGTCCCGGGCGGCGGAACGGAGCTCGCCGTCGCGGTGCTGCGCGACGTCTCGCCCGCGCGCCGGCTGGACGAGCTGCGCGACGAGTTCCTCTCCACCGCCGCGCACGAGTTCAAGACCCCCCTCGCCGTGATCAAGGCGTATGCCCAGCTCCTCCAGAAGCGAGATCCCGGCGAGGCGCAGGCGCTCGTCGTCATCCAGCGCCAGGTGGACCGCCTGAACAGGCTCGTCCAGCACCTCCTCGACACGACGCGCCTCCGGCTCGACGCGCGCGAGGGGCACCTGCAGCACTTCGACCTCGGCGCGCTCGCCGGCGAGGTCGTGTCCCGCATGCGACCCGCCGCGCCGGCCCACGCCCTCTCGGTCGCGACCGTGCCGGCGCAGGTGCTCGCCGATCGCGAACGGCTCTCGCGCGTGATCACGAGCCTCGTCGACAACGCGGTCCGCTACTCCCCCGGCGGCGGCGCGGTCTCGGCGCGCGTCGAGTCGCGGGACGGCGAGGCGATCTTCTCGGTGGAGGACCACGGCCTCGGCATCCCGCCCGAGCGTCAGGCCCGGATCTTCGAGCGCTACTACCGCGCCCACGCGGGCACGCCGCAGGACTACGGCGGGCTCGGCCTGGGCCTCGACATGAGCCGCGAGATCGTGGCCCTCCACGGCGGGCGCATGTGGTTCGAGAGCGCCCCGGGCCGCGGCTCCACCTTCCACTTCAGCGTGCCGCTCGCCGGGGAGGGCTCCGCATGACCTCGCGCAGCGTGCTCGTCGTCGAGGACGATCCGGACCTCCTCGCCCTGCTCGAGATGATCCTCGAGGACGCCGGCCACAAGGTGCGGACCGCCCAGGAAGGCGGAGCGGCGCTCGCCCGCGTCGCCGAGGAGATGCCGGGCGTGATCCTCCTCGACATGCGGATGCCCGGCATGAACGGGTGGGAGTTCGCGCGCGAGTTTCGTACCCGCTTCGGGCACGCCTGCCCGATCGTCGTCGTGACGGCCGCCGAGAACGCGCGGGGCCGCGCCGAGGAGATCGGCGCCGAGGGGTGGCTGTCGAAGCCGTTCGAGCTCGAGGACGTCCTCGCGACGGTGGCGCGGCACCTCTCAACGGCGGAGGGGGCGGAGGGGGCGCCGGCGACGCGCTGAACGGCCGATCATGACTCGCGAACAGGCCAGCGAAGCGAGCCCCCAAACTGTCGTCTAGCGCCCTCGCTACGGGAATAGCGTGAACCGCACGCCCGCCTCGAAGAGCGGCTGGAGCCCGCGGTCGTCGATCGAGCGGCGGGGCAGGCCGAGGCCCTCCTCCTCGATGCGCGTGTAGGTGGTCCACGAGACGCCGCCGTAGAGGCCGACGCCGAACACCGGGTTCGAGCGCAGATCGACGCCGCCCATGAGGCGCAGCATCTCGTGGCCGGTGTAGGAGACGAGCTCGTGGCTGTCGCCGTTCGACGTCGTCACATTCGCCGCGGCGAAGCCGGTGCCGACCGCGAGCCACTTGCCGACCGGCGAGGTGGCGCCCCAGGTGTGCCTGAGGAGCACGCCGAACTTCACCGTCGAGGACATGCAGTCGAGCCCCGCCGCGGAGCAGGCGTCCCGGTACATGTTGCCCGCGTCACCGACGCCCACGTCGAGGTACAGGCCGAGGCCGATGGCGGGCGTGATGCGCGCGCCGCCCTCGAACCAGAGGTCGAGCTGCCCCTCGAGCACGTCGCCCGTGTCGATCCCATCTCCCATGTCGCCGCCGAAGCCGATCCCTCCCAGCCCGAAGGAGGCGTACACGGGGAGGATGGGCGCGAGGCCTCGCTGCGGGCGCGCCTGGGCAGGCTGAGCGTACGGCGGCGGGCCCGCGTACGGCGGCCCCGCGGGCGGTGGCGGACGCCGCGGTGGCGGAGGGCGCGGATAGGGCTCGCGGCGCACGCGCACCGAGCCGTCCGCGTAGGCGATGCGCGCGATCTGCTCCGCGGGGATCCGCCGGGTCGTCCCGTCGGGGAGCTGGATCGTCACGCCCTCGGAGACCTCCTCGATGACGCGCCCGCGGACGCGTCCGCCGCTCACGAGGAAGACGGTGTCGAGCGGCCCCTGCACGACCGGCGGGGCGCTCCTCGGCTCCTGCGGCGCGGTCGCCGCGGGCCCGGACGGCTGCGACTGCGGCGGGCCGGCCGGGCTCGCCTGCCTCGCGCCACCGCCGCGCTCGATCCGCACGATCGCGTCGGGGTCGAAGCGCCGCAGGGTGCCGTCCTCGAGCTGGATCGTGACGCCCGTCGACGGGCTCTCCTCGACGATGGTGCCGGTGACCCGGGTCCCGTCCTTGATGACCACCGTGTCTTGCGCCGGCGCGGCGGCCAGGGCCGCGGCGAGCAGGATCGCGAGCATGTTCGTCCTCCGGACGGACCCCAGGGCCCGTCCCTTCCGAGCACACTAGCGACAAGCGTGCCGCTCCCGCAGGCCGCCGGGCTCCGCGGCCCGGGTGCCGTGCCGCACCGCGACATCACGGGCATTTCGCCATCCCGGCCCGATCCCTCGGGGACGGGCGGACCGTCCGCCCGCCCGCGCCGACCGCCTCCCCCTGTGGGCGGGCGGCTCGCGTGTCGCAAGGGATTCACGCCCCGCCCGCTGCCCTCACGCGGTCTCGGGATCGATCCACCTCTGCACGCGCGGCGGCTCGAACCGGTCGAACGCGTCGAGCAGCGCTCCGGGCTCCTCTCCGACGAGGATGAGCCGGCGATGCTCGGACCGAAGGAAGCCCTCCGTCACCGCATGATCGAAATAGGAGATGAGCGGGCGGTAATAGCCGGCGACGTCGAGGAGCCCGCAGGGCTTCGCGTGGAGGCCGAGCTGCGCCCAGGTGAGGATCTCGGAGAGCTCCTCGAGCGTGCCCATCCCGCCGGGCAGCGCGAGGAAGGCGTCGGAGAGCTCCGCCATCTTCGCCTTGCGCTCGTGCATCGATCCGACCACGTGCTGCCGCGTGAGGCCGCCGTGGCCGAGCTCGCGCGCGAGGAGCGCTCGCGGGATCACCCCGTCCACCTCGCCGCCCGCCTCGAGCGCGGCGCTCGCCACCGCGCCCATGAGCCCGACGCTCCCGCCTCCGTACACGAGGCCGAGCCCGCGCCTCGCGAGCGCCCTCCCGACCTCCTGCGCCATCGCCACGTACGAACCGTTGATCCCGGGGGAGGAGCCGCAGAACACGCAGATGCGTTTCATGCGCCGCAAATTAACGGACCAGTCTGGCCCGCAAAGGGCCCCTCCCGGGACTAGCATACCCGCGCGTGGTCTGGCACCGTGTCGGCCTCTATGTCGACCTCCGTGAGTCCGGTGTCCGCGCCCCGCGCTACGCGCCTGGGCGCCCTGTGGAACAGCGCCGTCGGTAAGAAGGCGCTGATGGCTGTGACGGGGATCGTGCTGTTCCTGTTCGTCCTCGTTCACATGATCGGCAACCTGCAGGTCTTCCAGGGTGCCGCGAAAATCAATCACTATGCGGAGCTGCTCCGCATCTCCCCGCCGTTCCTCTGGTTCACGAGGATCGTGCTGCTCGTGGCGGTGTTCGTGCACGCGCTCGCGGGCATCGAGCTCTGGATGGAACGCCAGCGCGCGCGCCCCGTGGGCTACCAGGACTACCGTCCGGTGGTCTCGTCCACCGCCTCGCGGACGATGATCTGGAGCGGCCTGCTCATCCTCCTCTTCGTCGTTTACCACCTGCTCGATCTCACGATCGGCGTGGTGAACCCGAGGTTCGAGCACGGGCAGGTGTACGCCAACCTCGTCGCGAGCCTGTCGCGCGCGGTGGGCGCCGCCATCTACCTCGTCGCGATGATCGGGCTCGGCTTCCACCTCTGGCACGGGCTCTATTCGATGTTCCAGTCGCTCGGCCTCTCGAACCGCGGCATCTCGCCGACGATCCAGAAGTTCGCGATCGGCTTTGCCGTGCTCCTGACGCTCGGGTTCTCCGCCGTTCCGCTGGCCGTCATCCTCGGCCTCGTGGGGTGAACAAAGACATGCCGCTCGACGCGCACATCCCTTCTGGCCCCATCGAGCAGAAGTGGCAGAAGCAGAAGTTCGACCTGAAGCTCGTCAACCCCGCCAACAAGCGGAAGTACCGGGTCATCGTGGTGGGCACCGGCCTCGCCGGCGGGGCCGCCGCGGCGTCCCTCGGTGAGCTCGGCTACGAGGTCCTGAACTTCTGCTTCCAGGACACTCCCCGCCGCGCGCACTCGATCGCCGCGCAGGGCGGCATCAACGCCGCCAAGTCGTACCAGAACGACGGCGACTCGGTGCAGCGCCTGTTCTACGACACCATCAAGGGCGGCGACTTCCGCGCCCGCGAGGCGAACGTCTACCGCCTCGCCGAGGTGTCCGCGAACATCATCGACCAGTGCGTCGCGCAGGGCGTCCCGTTCGCCCGCGAGTACGGCGGCGCGCTCGCGAACCGCTCCTTCGGCGGTGCCCTCGTCTCCCGCACGTTCTACGCGCGCGGCCAGACGGGCCAGCAGCTCCTGCTCGGCGCCTACCAGGCCTTGCAGCGGCAGGTGGCCGCCGGCACCGTGAAGCAGTTCGTCCGCACGGAGATGATGGAGCTCATCGTCGTCGACGGACGCGCCCGCGGCATCGTGGTGCGCGACCTCGTCACCGGCAAGATCTCCTCGTACGTCGCCGACGCCGTGGTGCTCGCCACCGGCGGCTACGGCAACGTCTTCTACCTGTCGACGAACGCGAAGGGCTCGAACGCCACGGCCATCTGGCGCGCTCACCGCAAGGGCGCGTTCTTCGCGAACCCCTGCTACACGCAGATCCACCCGACCTGCATCCCGAAGTCGGGCGAGTACCAGTCGAAGCTCACGCTGATGAGCGAGTCGCTCCGCAACGACGGGCGCGTCTGGGTGCCGAAGGCAGCCGGCGACAAGCGGCCGCCGAACGAGATCCCCGAGTCCGACCGCGACTACTACCTCGAGCGGATCTACCCGACGTACGGCAACCTCGCCCCGCGCGACATCTCCTCCCGCCAGGCGAAGAACGTCTGCGACCAGGGGCGCGGCGTCGGTCCCGGCGGCCTCGGCGTCTACCTGGACTTCCGCGACGCCTTCAAACGGCTCGGCCGGAAGGTCATGGACGAGCGCTACGGGAACCTGTTCGAGATGTACGAGCGGATCACCGGTGAGGACCCGCACGACGTCCCGATGCGCATCTACCCTGCCGTCCACTACACGATGGGCGGCCTCTGGGTGGACTACAACCTCATGTCCAACCTCCCCGGCCTGTTCGTGGGCGGCGAGGCGAACTTCTCGGACCACGGCGCCAACCGCCTCGGCGCGAGCGCGCTCATGCAGGGGCTCGCGGACGGCTACTTCGTCCTGCCGTACACCGTCGGCGACTACCTCGCCCGCGGCGGCTTCGCGAAGATGGACACCTCCCACCCGGCCGTGAAGGACGCCGAGCGCGAGGTGAACGAGCGGACGAAGCGCCTCATGTCCATCGGCGGCAAGAAGAGCGCCGACCAGCTCCACCGCGAGCTCGGCGAGATCATGTGGAACGACTGCGGCATGGCGCGGACGAAGGAGAGCCTCACGCACGCGCTCTCCGTCATCCCGGAGCTCCGCGAGAGGTTCTACAAGGAGCTGCGGGTCACCGGCTCGGGCGCCGAGCTCAACCAGCAGCTCGAGCAGGCCGGCCGGGTCGCCGACTTCTTCGAGCTCGCCGAGCTGCTCTGCTACGACGCGCTCCAGCGGAACGAGTCGTGCGGCGGCCACTTCCGGGTCGAGTACCAGACCTCGGACGGCGAGGCGCAGCGTAACGATGACGAGTACGCGTACGTGGCGGCCTGGGAGTTCAAGGGTGTCGGAACGACGCCCGTCCTGAACAAGGAGCCACTCGTGTTCGAGAACATCCACCTCGCTCAGCGGAGCTACAAGTGAGGATCACCCTCGACATCTGGCGTCAGAAGAACCCGCGCGACCCCGGCCGCTTCGAGCGGTTCGAGGTGCCGAACGTCAACGAGCACATGTCCTTCCTCGAGATGCTGGACGTGCTGAACCAGCAGCTCGTCTCGGAGGGCAAGGAGCCGGTGGCGTTCGACTCCGACTGCCGCGAGGGCATCTGCGGCATGTGCGGCTTCCTCATCAACGGCGAGGCGCACGGGCCGCTCCGCAACGCGACCGTGTGCCAGACGCACATGCGCCACTTCAAGGACGGCGACGTGCTGCGCCTCGAGCCGTGGCGGGCGTCGGCGTTCCCGGTGCTGCGCGACCTCATCGTCGACCGGTCCGCCCTCGATCGCATCATCGCCGCGGGCGGCTACACCTCGACCCGCGCCGGCAGCGCGGCCGAGGCGAACCAGATCCTCATCCCGAAGCCGTCCGCCGACAAGGCGATGGAGGCGGCGGCGTGCATCGGGTGTGGCGCGTGCGTCGCGTCCTGCCCGAACGCCGCGGCGGCGCTCTTCACCGGCGCCAAGATCGCGCACCTCGGCCACCTGCCTCAGGGTCAGCCCGAGCGCATGGGGCGCGCGATCGCCATGACGAGCCAGGCGCACGCCGAGGGCTTCGGTCACTGCACGACGATCGGCGAGTGCGAGGCGGTCTGTCCGGCCGGCATCAAGCTCGAGGTCATCTCGCGGATGAACAAGGACTTCATCAAGGCGACGCTGGGCGGGTTCGCCAACGAGGTGCAGACGCTCGCGGCGCTGCCGCCCTCCGCGGCGATGCGCTTCTTCGAGGCCGAGCCGCCCAAGAAGGAGCCGTAAGCCGTCAGCCGTCCCCGCCGGCTCCGCGCCGGCCCCGCCCCGCCTGCGCCGCGACCTCGCGGCGTGCGCGGGGCGGTGGCATTTCGAGGGTGCGGCGCGGCGAGCTCTCCCCCGCGACGGGGACGGACGGACGCGCGCGGAGACCTAGGCCGGCTCGAGCTCGGCGAGGAGCGGTTGCGCATCCCGGAGCGCGTGCGAGAACCAGCGCTCCCACGGGAACCGGCCCTCCGAGTCGGGCCACACCGCCTGCAGCGCCGGGAAGCGCGGGCCGCCGTGGAACCAGCCTGCGTAGCCGAGGTACGCCGGGTAGTGGCGGCGCGCGACCGGCCGGAACGCGACCGGACGGTCCAGGAGGATCCCGTCCACGACGCCGCCCTCCTCGAACCGCTCCCCGGCGCGCACGCGTGCCCCGAGGCGGTCGAGCGCGGCCTCGCGAGTCGCGGCGTCGAGGCCGAAGACGATGACCTCCGGGTGATCGAACGAGCGGAACAGCCCGACCGTGAAGGCGTGCTCCGCGCCGGCGCCCTCGGCCTGGATGACGTGCCACCCGCCCTCGGCGACGTCCGCGAGCACGCGGAGGTCGAGCGCGTCGAGCGGCTCGCCGCGGCGGGGCGGATAGCGCGGATCGAGCGACGGCCAGCGGCGCGACGGTCGCGTGGGGAGCGGGAGCGGGCCCTCCCGGACGTGCCAGCGCTCCCCGAGGCCGGCGCGGCCGAGCGTCGTTCCGCGCGGGTGCAGCACGATCTCGACGCAAGACGGGTCGCGCGCCACCACGGCGTCGAGCGTCCAGTCGCGGTCCTCGGCGGCGTCGTGCGGAGCGCGCCCGCACCGGAACCGCCACTCCGCGCCCCCGTCTCGGCCCCGGGCCGCGGCCAGGATGGGCGCGCCACCCTCGGCCACGTGCTTGCACACGGCGGCGCGATCGCTGGACATCGACGGGAGCAGACCACTTCGGTGCCTGCTTGTCACGGGGTGTCACGGGCGTCCCAGCGCGTCATGCCGGTGGCCCTCCGGGGTGGCCGCCGCGGCGCCCCGTTGCCGCGCCACGCACGGAGCCCGACCGTCTTGTGGAATGGCGGCCGAGACCGACGCGGCGGATCCGGGCGGGGCGTCCCTCATGAGACAGGCGGGGCCGCTCATCGCGGCGCGCCTCTTCACCGCAATCCTGACGCTGTCGATCCCGCTCGTGCTCGCGCGGGTCCTGCCGCTCGCCGAGTACGGCACGTACAAGCAGCTCTTCCTCATCGCGCTGACGCTCTCGTCGATCCTCCCGCTGGGCGTCGGGCAGAGCCTCTACTACTTCATTCCACGCACGACCCACCGGCGCGTCTACTTCGGCCAGACCCTGCTCTTCCTGCTCGCGGCGGGCGGCGTGGCGGCGGTGGGGCTGTTCGCCGCGATGCCGCGCGTGGCCGCGGCCTTCGAGAACCCAGGGCTGCTCGACCATCGCCTGCTCCTCGCGCTCTACACGGGCTTCACCGTCGCCGCGTCCCCGCTCGAGCTCTCGATGACGAGCCAGGGCCAGACGCGCCGCTCCGCGCTCACCTACCTCTTGTGGGACAGCGCCCGCGCCGCCGCGTTCGTGGTGCCGGCCACCACGGGCCGCGGCCTGGGGGCGATGATGACCACCCTCACCTGCCTCGCCGCGCTCCGGCTCGTGGCCGCCTGGGGGGTGATGCTGGGCGGGAAGCGAGGCCCCCTCCTCGACCGGCGCCTCTTCGCGGGACAGCTGGCGTACGCCTTCCCGTTCGGGATGGCGATGCTCGTCGCAATCCCCCAGCAGTACGCCCACCAGTACGTCGTCGCGAGCACCGTCGGCCCCGCCCTCTTCGCGATCTACGCTGCCGGCTGCTTCGACCCGCCGTTCGTGGATCTGCTGTACACGCCCACCGGCGAGGTCCTCATGGTGCGCCTCGGCGCGCTCGAGAAGGCGGGACGCGCGGGCGAGAGCGTCGCCGCCTTCCGCGAGGCCGCGGGCCACCTCGCCCGCTACCTCCTGCCGGGCGTCGTCTTCCTGTGGGCGATCGCCCCGGACTTCGTGGTCGCCGTGTTCGGCGAGCGGTTCGCGCCCTCCGCCACGATCTTCCGCGTCTGGCTGCTCGCCATCCCGTCCGGCGTCTTCCCCATGGACGCCGCGCTCCGCGCCCGCAACGAGACGCGGCACCTGTTCCGCGCGTACGTCGTGAAGGCGGTCGCGACGGTGCCGCTCGTGTGGGCCGGCGTGAGCCGCTTCGGGATCCTCGGCGGGGTCGGGTCCTACGTCGCGGCGGAGCTCGTCGGCAAGGCGATGCTCGCGGCCCGGCTCCCGCGCGCGCTCGCCGACGCGGGCGTCCGTCCGCCGCTGCAGGCACTCGTGCCCTGGGGCGAGATCTCGCGGGCCGGGATCGGCGGGACGCTCGCCGCGATCGCCGGCGTCGCGGTCCTCCGCGCGGCCCCAGCGCTGGAGGCGCCAGGTGCCGCCGCGACCGCCCTGTATCGGTTCGTGCCGCTCGCCATCGCGGGGCTCGTGGGCGGCGCGATCTACGTCGCAGTGCTCTGGATGACGGGCGTGCGCCCGGCCGCCGCGCTCGCCGCGATCCGCTCGCGCCGGCCGGCCGGGGCTCCATGAAAGCTCAGCGGGCCTGCGCCCCCTCGCGGCGCACCGCGCCGTAGACGAGGCGCGGGACGTCGAGCCCGGTCAGGTCCTCGTACAGCGCGTCGTAGCTCGCGCGCATCTGCTCGACCGAGAACTCACGCTCGACCCGCCGCCGACCTCGCTCGCCCATGCGCCGCCGCAGGGGAGCGTCGTCGAGGAGCTCCAGGAGGCGCCGCGCGAGGACGGCCGGCGCGCCGGGCGGGACGAGGAAGCCCTCCTCGCCCTCGTGGACGAGCTCCGGAGTCCCGCCCACCGAGGTCGCGACCACGGGGAGGCGCGCGGCCATCGCCTCCAGGAGGGCGTTCGAGATCCCCTCGGCGTAGCTGGGCGAGACCGCCACCTCCGCCCGCGCGAGGAGCGAGGCCACGTCGCGGCGGTGGCCGAGGAAGTGGCAGTGCTCGGCAACCCCGAGCTGGCGGGCCGCCCGCTCGAGGAGCGGCCGGCGCGCGCCGTCGCCGACGAGCACGAGGCGCGCCTCGGGCCGGGCGCGCACGACCTCCCGCATCGCGTGGAGGAGGTCCGTCTGGCCCTTCACGGGATGGTGCATGTTCGCGACGCAGACGATCGCGCCGGCGTCCGGCGCGGGGGCCTCGGGGGCGCGGCGCGCCGCGCGGTCGAGCTCGCCGAGATCCACGCCGTTCCGCACCACCACGACGCGGTCCGGCGCCACTCCGTCGCGGACGGCCTGGTCGCGGATGCAGAGCGCGTTCACGAGCACCCGGTCGGCGAGGCGCGACGCGAGCACGAGCGCGGGGCGGTGCAGGCCGGGGAGCTGGTGCCCGAGATCCACGCGGGTGACGATCGACGGGACGCCGGCGAGGCGGGCCGCGACCACGCCGAGGACGTTCGTGCGGAGGTCCTGGGCGTGGACGATCCGGACCCGCTCCTCCTGGACGAAGCGCACGAGGCGCGCCACCTGGAGCAGCGTGTACGCCCTGAGGAGCTTGCTCCCGACGTCGAACACGAACGGGCGGACACCCTCCGCGGCGAGGTCCGCGAGGTGCTCGCCGTCGTCGTGCAGGGTCGCGACCACCGGCTCGAAGCGCGAACGCTCCATCGTCCGGACGTTGAGGACGGTCTGACGCTCCTGCCCACCGAGCTGGAAGCGGTCCTGGAAGACGAGGATCTTCAGCGGGCGGCCCACGGCGGCAGCTCCCCCCCGAGCGCCGCCCGCTCGCGCGAGAGCCGCATCGTCACCAGGGCGCAGGCGAACAGGAAGTAGAGGAACCAGGACAGCGAGTACCCGTTGGCCATCTCGATGACGAGGTAGCCCGCGAGCGCCGCGAAGACCGCGCGGGCCTCGGTGCCGACGAGCGGATCCGCGCCGACGCGCCACAGCTTCGGCATGAGCCAGGCGACGAACGCGCAGAAGAGCAGGAACGCGACCACCCCGAGCTCGCCGACGATCTCGAGCAGGATGTTGTGCGCGACGTAGCGGCGCCCGCCCGCCTCGAGCGGCGCGTAGCGACCCCAGGCCTGGAGGTACGCGCTCGCGCCCACGCCCGTGAACGGGCGCTCCTCGAGGATCACGCCCAGCACCTTCCAGGCGTTCTCGCGCCCCTCGACCGAGACGTCCGTCTCGTACTGCGTGATCGTGGCGTTGCGCTCCCAGAAGCTCGAGGGCGCGAACGCGACGAGGCCGAGCGCGATGGCCGAGGCGGCGACGAGCTTCCTCGCCGTGCTGAGGCTCTTGCCGCGGAACAGGAACAGCGCGATGGCGACGGCCGCGGCCACCGAGCCGGAGCGGGAGTGGGTGAGCACGATGGCCGAGATCTGGGCGGCGAAGACGGCGGCGAACGCCACGCGGGCCCAGCGCTTCCTCGCGGTGACCGCACCGTAGAGGGCGAAGGGCATCACGGCGATGAGGCACATCGCGAGGCGGTTGGGATCGGCGTACGGACCGCGCCAGTGCGTGCGGAACCCGTCGATGAGGGCGTCGTCGTTGCGCCAGACGTCGATCGCCCCGAGGGCCGGGCCCAGCGCGGCGAGGGTCCCCACGAGCATGAAGCGCCTGAGCCGCTGGGGGCCGTCCACCGCGTTCTGCACGACGACGAAGACCACCGCCATCTTGGCGGCCTCGACCGTCGCGCCGAGGGTGTCGGTCTGCGAGATGGTCCAGGCGAGCGAGAGGGGCACGAAGGACAGGTAGACGAGGAGCGGGACCACGCCCGGACCGCCCACCCGCACCCGCTCGCCGGAGGTCACCCGGTGCATGAGCAGCGCGAAGGCTCCGACCGCCATCGCCACGAAGGCGAGCCGGAACTGCTCGAACCACGGCCACCAGAACTGCGGGTTCGAGTACAGCATCACGACGAACGCGAGCGTGGCGCCGTGCACGAGCAGGTGCCACCTCCGGCTCGCGCGCTCGATCCACGCTTGCCGCGCGAGGAGCGCCGAGTCGAGAGTCGCTGCGTCCGCGTGAGCCGTCATGTCCACCTCTGTGGGTCAGAAGGTGCGCGCACCCTGGCTCGCCCGGCCACCGTCCGTTCGGGGTCCGCTGAGCAGCCAGGCAGGCGTGCTCGACGAGGGGGTGGGCCTGTCGATCCCGAGCGCACGCCGCACCTCACGAGGCCGCGCGCTCGCGGCCGGCCGCGTGCGCCTCGTCGTCAACCGCTCCGGACAGGGCGTCCGGGCGCTCGCCCGAGACGTGCCGAGCGAGCCCCAGCGTGTGGAAGACGCTGTCCAGGCTGCAGATGGCGAGCGCCGCGCTGTAGGAGATCGGGCCGAGCGTCGAGTTCTCCCAGAGCACCTTGCGCGACATCGCGTACGGGTCGCCGCCGCGCACGTTCTCGCGATCCTCCGTGGTGACCCCCGTCTCGAACCCCGACTCGGCGACCGCGTGCCGCACCGCCGGCGTGTAGTAGCCGTTCGGATAGGCGAAGTGGAGCGGCGGGCGCCCGAGCCGCTCCGCGATCATCTGGCTGCAGCCGGCGATCTCGCGGCGCGCCTCCTGGAGCGGCAGGTTCGAGAGCACCGCGTGGTTCACGGTGTGGCCGCCCACGTCCATCCCCGCGCCGCGCAGCTCCGCGAGCTCTTCCCAGGTCATCGCGCGCGTGTCGTCGGGGAGGTCCTGCTCGGCGAGGCCGGTCCGCGCCTCGAGGGCGCCCGCGATCGCCACCAGCCGATCGTGCGGGAGCCGCGCGATGAGCCGGTCGAGGGTCGCGGCCGGCCCGGGCTCCGCGCAGGCGGTGAGCAAGGACTGCAGCGGCCCCGGCAGCCCTGCCCGCTCCACCGGGATCCCGCGCCGCGCGATCTCGGTGAGCGAGGCGTAGAGGCGGTCGTGCGGAAACCGCTTCGCCGTGCCGGTGTAGCCGGTCGCGACGAAGAAGGTGGCCGGGACCTTGAGCGCCGCCAGGACCGGCATCGCCACGTGGTGGTTGTCGGCGTAGCCGTCGTCGAAGGTGACGACGAACGCGTCGCGGCGGCGCGTGCCGGGCGGCTCGCCCAGGATCCGGCGCGCGTCGGAGAGCGACACGATCTCGCGGGTGCGCGCGATGTCCTCGATCTGGCGCTGCAGGGTCTGTGCGGAGATGAACATCGAGGCGATCGACTCGCGGGCGCTCGCCTCGAAGTCCAGGGTGGCGCGGTGGTACGAGAGGATGACCACGCGGGTCCCGCCGGCCTGCCGCCGCTGCCACGTCCGCACCGCGCGGTGGACCCCCGCCGCGAGGAAGGTCCCCGCCGCCGCGACCTTCACCGCCCGCCTCAGGATCCACTTCGGGCTGTTGTCCGCACGCTCCGGCATCTTCCGCCTCTCTTCTTCACCTTCGACCTCGCCGCCGCGCGGCGCGGCCCCACCCCCGCCGTACCGCCAGTCAGCCGCCGCGCGCGCCCGCCAGCGCGCTCGCCTCGAGCGAGCGCCTCGCGCGCCTGAGCGCCCCCCACACCCGCTCCGGCGCGACGGACCTCGCGATCCCGCGCGCCGCGCGGAACGCCTCCTCCGCGGCGACGGCGGTCCCGGCGCGCAGCGACGGCGCCTGCAGGCGGACGCTGCACGTCTCGCGGCGATCCCAGGCCCAGTCCATCTTGTAGGCCTCGGTGCCGCGCAGGAAGTCGTAGTCGGTGAGGCCGCGCGCGTAGGCGTCCGCGACCGTCCGCCCGACGAGCACGACGCCGGGGCTCCGGGCCGACCAGGCGGGGTCGTAGCCGGACTGGTAGTAGAAGAAGCGGCGGCCCACCTCGAGGCCGTAGACCGCGGCGATCGCGTCGCGCCCCACGAACAGGCGGTACATGCGCAGCCAGCCGCGCGCGGCGAGGAGCGGCGCCACCTCGCGGTGGAACTCCTCGACCGGCCCGGGCGGGATGCCGGAGGAGCCGCCCTCGACCTCCCAGCGCAGCCGGTGCAGGCGCAGGAAGTCGTCCATGGCGGCGGTCGCCTCGTCCGCGGCCGCGACCTCGATCCGGAAGCCCGCCTGCTTCTCGAGCCAGCGGACCCGCCGCGTGTACGTCTCGCGCCGGCGGATCCTGGAGAGGTGCTGCTCGAAGGTGCCGCGCACGACGAACCCGGGACAGACGAAGCCGCGCTCCACCTGCGCCCGCACTCCGCGCGGCGCCATGGCCGCGCGCAGGGCGGCGACGGTCGGCGAGCCGCAGGGGAGGTCCTCGAGGCAGAGGACGTCCCACGCCGCGGCCCCCGCCGCGAGCGCCCGCGCGATCGCCTCGCGCGCGGCGGCCGCGTGCTCGGGCCGGGCGAGCACGTCGAGGCCGTCCGCGCCGGTGAGGCCGTTGCCGAGGAGGCTGAAGCGCCGCTCCCCCACGAGCCCCGGGCGCGCCGAGAGCACGAGGAGCCCGGCGAGCCGCGCGTCGCGGTCGCGCGCCTCCAGGATCCAGATCGGCCGGCGCGCGGCGAAGCAGCGGTGGAAGGTGTGGAGCCACTCCCAGGAGAGGAACGGCGACGGCGCCTGGGCGGCGTCGAAGAGCGCGCGCCACTCCTCCTTCAGGACCGCGAGGCGCGCGGGGTCGCGGTGCTCGACGACGGTGAGGCCGGCGGCGCGCTCCCCGGCGGGCGCTGGGCTGGTGGGCGTCACTCGAGCGCCTCCCTCACGCAGCGGGCGAGGTATGCCATGTCGTCGGGCTGCAGGTCCTGATGCACGGGGAGCTCGAGCACGCGCCGCCGGAGCATCGCGACGTCCGGGAACGGCTCCTCGGGGCAGAGCGGGTGCCCGGTGCGCCAGAAGTCCACCGTCTCGACGCCGCGCGCGGCGAGCCGCGCGGCCACGGCTGCCTTGTCGTCGCAGAGGAGCGGGTAGAAGAGCGGGCTCGCGCCGGCGGGCAGCTCCGGGAAGATCGGCACCACCCGGTCGCGCAGCCGGCCGAGGAGGAGGAAGTAGTTGCGCCGCCGCGCCGCGACGATGGCCTCGGCGTCGAGCCGCCGGGCGATGAGCTCGGAGAGGGAGCTCATGCCGAGATCGACCGTCGCGAGGTCGAACGTCATGGTGCCGGTGGAGACCGGGTGGACTCCGGTCGCGCCGCGCACGTACGAGTACGCCCGCCGCGCCGCGCCGCGGAGCGCCTCGCCCGCGTCCCCGAGCCGGAACGCGGCGTTCTGGAGGAGCGAGCCGGTCGCGTGGGAGAGCGTGGACGCGAGCGGCGCCGCCTCCGGCTGCGGGACCTCGCCGCGAACGGACGGGTCGTTCACGACGAGCGCGCCGCCGTTCGGCACCGGGAGCGTCTTGTAGAAGCAGAAGATCCCGAGCGCGCCCACCGACCCGAGCGGCCGGGTCCCCTCGGCGGCGAGGAGCGACAGCGCGCAGTCCTCCACCACCGGCAGCCCGTGCCGCCGCGCGATCGCCGTCACCTCGTCCATCGGCTGCGCGAAGCCGGCGTAGTGGATGACGTAGAGGGCGCGGGTGCGGGGGCCGATCTTGGCCTCGAGGTCCTCGAGGTCGAGGCGCATGCGAGCGTCCACCCGCACGAAGCGCGGGAACGCGCCGGCCGCGGCGAGCGCCCCCACCTCCACGCCGTGGTGGTAGGCCGGCACGAGCACCTCGTGGCCCGTGAGCCCGAGCAGCCGCGCGCCGTGGTAGACCGCGGTCCGCGCCAGGTAGAAGTGGGTCGTGCGCCGCGCCCCGAACGGGAAGGCGGGCGGCCGGGAGGCGGCCAGGGGAGAGAGCATCCTCGGCCAGAGCGTGGGCAGGGCCGGGATGTAGCGCCTGCGCGCCTCGCGCGCGGTCGGCCAGGTCCGCGCCGCCACCGCCCGACTCATCGCCACCACGAGAGCGCCTCCTTCACGGCCGGGCGGACCCGGTGCTTCAACGTGTGCATGGCCCTGCCGGCGAAGGAGGGGCGATACACGTAGAGCCAGTCATGGGGAGCGTGGGCCGGAGCCCAGTCGCGCTTCCACTCCATGTCGGGGCCGAGGAAGTCGAAGCGCGAGAGGCCGCGCGCCTCGCACTCGGCGAGCACCTCCCGCTGGAGGAGCTGCCCGGGCGAGACCTGGCCGAGGCGCTCGTCGTACGCCGTCTTCGGGAGGTAATAGACGCCGCGGTGCACCACGCCGAGGTGCACCGCGATGGCGCGGCCGTCGAGGGTGAGCGCGCGCACCGCGAGCGCCCCGCGCTGGGCGGCGTCCCGCGCGATGCGCGCGTAGAACTGCACGAGGGGCTGCGCGAGCGCGATGGCGGTGCCGCCCTGCCCCTTCCACCCGCTCGCCTCGAGCGCGAAGAACTCCGCGAGCGCCACGTCGAGCCCCTCGGCGCCGTCCACGCGCGTGAGCGCGACCGCGCCCAGCTCGCCGAGCCGCCTCGCGCGCCGGCGCAGGTTCGCGCGGAACTTCGCGCTCGTGCGCTCCTCGGCGCCCTTCTCGGACAGCTCGACGTAGGGCGTCCGCAGCGACTCCCAGCGCCCGGCGAGGTGACGGTCCGCGCGCGCGGCCGCCTCCAGCAGCACCGAGGTCGGCCCCTCGCGCGGGACGTCCCGCAGCACGAGCACGTCCCAGCGGATCCGGTCGCGCAGGTGGCCCCACAGCGCCGCGACCGCGCCGGGGGCGTCCTCCCCGAGGACCCACTCCACCCGGCAGGAGTGGTCGTTCGCAGGGGCGACGAGCCGCGTCACGCCGCGCTCTCGCTGCAAGAGGAGCGGGGCCATCCCGGCGGCCCGGCCGGCGCGGGTGCGCGCGACGAGCACCCGCAGCGGGGCGTCCGGCGCGAAGGCGTCGAGCCAGGCGGAGATCCACTCGTGACGGGCGAACGGGACGTCCACCGGGCCGCGCGCGAGCAGCCCGTTCCACTCGTCCCGGAGCGCTTCGAAGGCGGCGCGCCCCTGCAGCTCCTCGACGCGGTAGCGCGAGCCGGCGGGCTCGTGGGCGGGCGCGAGGAGGGTCTCGGCGGTCTGGACCAAGGTGTCGTCCCCTCCTCAGCGGACCCGCGCGATCGCGAGCAGCGCGCGCGCGAGCTTCCGGGGGTCGTGGCGCCCGCGCTCTCCCTCGGCGAGCAAGTCGGTCACGACCGGGACCGCGCCCGCGGCGTCGATCGCCGCACGTTCGACCCGCACCGGGACCGCACCCTCCCCGGCGTAGGCCGCCACCACGTCCTCGGGCAGCGGGGGCCGCTGCGCGAGCACCACGTCCACCACGTCCCCGAGGTGGCGCTGCACGGCGCGGACGTGATCGGCGGCGTCGAAGCCGTCGGTCTCGCCGGCCTCCGTGAAGAGGTTCACGACCAGGACGCGCGTCGCGCCCGTCGTCCGCAGCGCCTCCGGGATGCCCGGCACGAGGAGCCCGGCGAGCACGCTGGAGTAGAGGCTGCCCGGCCCCAGCACCACCAGGTCCGCGCCGAGGATCGCCTCGATCGCCTGGCTCGAGGCCTGGGCCGCGCCGGCGAGCCGCAGCTCCGCCACGCGGCCGCGCGCCGCCGCGATGGCGGTCTCGCCGCGCACGATCCGGCCATCGTCCAGCTCCGCGACGAGCTCGACCGGCGTCGCCGTGGCGGGGACCACCCGACCGCGGACGCCCAGCATCCCGGCCGCGGCCTCCACCGCCTGGCCGAAGTCGCCGAGCCGCTGCGCGAGCGCGGTGAGGACGAGGTTGCCGATGGTGTGACCGGCGAGCTCGCCGCCCCCCTCGAAGCGGTGCTGGAACACCGACGCGAGCGGCGCTCCCGCCGCGAGCGCCACGAGGCAGTTGCGGACGTCGCCCGGCGCGGGCACGCCGTAGCGCCGCCTGAGCTCGCCGGAGCTCCCCCCGTCGTCCGCGGTCGTGACCACGGCGGTCAGCTCCACCGCGGGCTCCTCGTCCGGCTCTCCGTCGCCGGCGGCGAGCCCCTCGAGGACCCGGGGCAGCCCGGTCCCGCCGCCCACCGCCACGACGTGCACGGATCGCGCGTCGGGTGCGCGCACCGGCCGGGGGACGAGCTCCTCGAGCACCATCACTTCGCCCCCTTCCCGAGGAGCACCACCTTCGCGGTGGCGAGGAGGCAGACGAGGTCGAGGAACAGCGAGGCGTTCTTGATGTAGTAAAGGTCGTACTCGAGCTTGCGGGCCTGTTCCTCCATCGTGGAGCCGTACCCGTACTTGAGCTGCGCCCACCCGGTGAGGCCCGGCTTCACGAGCTCGCGCAGCGTGAAGAGCGGGTAGCGCACCTTCAGCTCGGAGAGGAACACCGGCCGCTCCGGGCGCGGGCCGACGAGGCTCATGTCGCCGCGGAGCACGTTCCAGAGCTGCGGTAGCTCGTCGAGCCGCGCGCGCCGCAGGAAGCGGCCCAGCGGCAGCACGCGGGGATCCTGCTCGGTCGCCCACACCGCGCCGTGCTGCTCGGCGTCGCGGCGCATGGTGCGGAACTTCCACACGCGGTACGGCGTGCCGCTGCGTCCGGTGCGCTCCTGCGAGTAGAAGATCGGGCGGCCGTCGGAGAGCCAGATCGCGATCGCGGTGGCGACCATGATCGGCGCCGCCCCGGCGAGCATCACGAGCGACACGGCGAGGTCGAGCGCCCGCTTGGCGGTGCGCGTGCCGCGCGAGACGCGGAAGCCGTCGTCGAAGATGAGCGAGCTGGGACGCACGAGCGACAGCGGGATGCGCTGCAGCGTCGCCTCGGCGAAGCCCACGTCGTCCACCACCCGGCGACCGCGCGTGCGGAGCGTCAGGAGGTCGTCGATGGGCAGGCCCTCCCGCCGGTCCTCCATGGCGACCACCACGATCTGGACGCGCTCCCGGCGCGCGACCTCGCCGAGCGAGCCCTCCAGGATCGCGTCCGCCGGGACCGCGGCCGGGGCGAGCGACCGCTGGGGCCTCACGAAGCCGACCGCCCGGTAGAGCCCGTCCGCCTCGCGCTCCATCGCGCGCGCGAGGTCGCGGGCCCGCGCGCCGGTCCCGAGGAAGACGACCCGGGTCGGCGAGCCGACGACGGCCGGCATGAGGACGCGGGCGGCGATGACGCCGAAGGCGCCGCCCGCGGCGGCGAGCACGAGCGAGCGGTGCAGCATCCACCCGGGCAGGAAGAGGTCGAGCGCGATGTCGGCGAGGGCGATGGCGATCGCGGCCACGCCGATCGCCCGCAGGAGGCGCCGCCCGTCCGCGCGATCGCGCACCGCCGCGTGGAGGTCGTAGAGGTCGCCGAGATAGAGCGCGCCCGCGAAGAACACGGAGGCGAGCGCGGCGCGGAGCACCGCCGGGTACATCGGCGGCCCTCCCACGGAGCTCGTCGCCTGGGCGGCGACCGGCCCGAGGGACGCGCCCGCGAGCAGCGCCAGCACGAGGACCGTCTCCTCGGCGAAGAAGTACGCCGCCTTGCGCGGCGAGAACCAATGGTTGAAGACCCGGACCAAGTCCCCTCCCCGTCCAACCCCGACCGCCGTGCCCGGCGCGCACTCCCGCGCACGGGCCAGGACCCGAGCCACCGTCTCCGGCCACGACCGTGCGTCGTGGCCACCCCCCTCCCACGCCCCCTCCGCGCCGCCGCTGGCGGCGCGGGAGGGCGCCGGTCCTTACCCCGCGCGGCGGCCGGCGATGGCCGGCGCCGCCTCCCCGGGTCCGCCGTACAGCCAGCGCCCGTGCGCCACGGACTCCGGGTCGACGTCGTTCAGCACCACGCCCGCGGCCCGGTCGCCGAGCGACTCGAGCGCGAGCCGCACGACCTGGCGCGGCGTCGCCCCGGCGCGCACGACGAGCACGGCCGCGTCGGCCGCCCCCGCGAGCCGCTCGCCGTCCGCGAAGGCGAGCGCCGGGGGCGCGTCGAGGACGACGAGGTCGTACGCCGCCCGCAGCTGCTCCACGAGCGCCGCGGTGCGCGGGTGGCGGATCGCCGCCACCGGGTCACGCACCTCGCCCGCGCACAGCACCGACAGCATGCCGACGCGCACGATGGCCTGGGACAGCTCGGCGGTGCCGTCGAGCACCTCGGCGACCCCTGCGCGCGGCGCGAGCCCGAACAGGCTCGCCACCGACGGCCGGCGGAGATCCGCGTCGACGAGGACCACTGCGCGCCCTTCCTGCGCGGCGGTGAGCGCCAGGTTGGCTGCGGTGGTGGTGCGGCCCTCGCCGCGGCTCGCGCTCGTCACGGCGACGACGCGCATGGCGCGGCGCGCCGCGAGGCGGGCGAGCCGCTGGTAGAGCACGCGGTACTGGTCCGCCGCGGGCGAGTCCGGCGCGGCCAGGGCCACGAGCTTCTTCTCGGGCGCGGCGGCGGGGTGGGTGGCCTGAAGGGTGTCGGCAGGGATCATCGGTCCATTCCTCCGATCGATTACGCGCAAGTCAGGAAGCCCGCCCGATGCGAGGGATCGCCGCGAGCACGGGGATGCCCAGCGTCGCCGCGTCCTCGGGTCCACGCATCGATGCATCGAGCCACTCGGCGATCCCCGCCGCCCCGAGCCCCATCGCGATCGCGGCGAGCACCGCGATCCACAGGAGCTTGGGCCGGTCGGGGGCGGCCGGCAGCCGGGGCGTGACCGGCGTCTCCACCATCCGGAACATGGTCGGCTGGTCCGCCGCGAGGAGCTGCTCGGCGGCCGCCGAGTCGGCGCGCCGCGAGAGCGTCGAGGCGTACTTGGCGCGCATCACCTCGTACTCCCGGGACAGGTTCGCGAGCGCCTGGCCCCAGCGCGGCGCCGCCTCGATCCGCTTCTGGTAGGTGGTCATCTCCTTGCGGAGGGAGGCGATCTGCTCCTCGTGCGCGCGCACCTCGTCGTCGATGCGCGCGAGGTGAGCCTGCACGCGCTCCTTCTGGAACTTCTCGAACGCGCCGTCGCGCTGGGAGAGCGCCTCCTGGAACTCGCGCCGAGCGCGCTTCACGTCGGGGTGATCCGGTCCGTAGGCCGCCTCGGCCGCGTTGAGGCGCCGCAGCGCGGCGTCGAGGCCGGCCTCGGCGAGACCCGGACCGCTCGGGCCCTCCGGGATGGACGAGAGCACGTCGCCGCGGCGCCGCTGCGCGTCGGCGATCGCGCCGAGCCGCATCTCGATCTGGCTCTGCGCGCGCCCGACCGCGCGGGCGTTGTCCTCGAGCAGCTCGGGCAGCTCGGCGGTGTGGTCCACCTTGAAGGCGAGGAGCTTCTTCTCCTGCGCCGAGAGCTCCTTGCCCATGTCGTCGACCTGGCGATCGAGGGTCTCGCGGAGGCTGCGCGCCTGGGCCTCGAGGACCTGACGCGTGAGCTCGCCGTAGTACTTCGGCAGGAGCTCCGCGGCCCGGGCGACCTTCTCCGGATCCCTGCCGCGCACCTCGACCACGAAGAGCAGCGCGGGCGCGCCGGCGGGGACCTCGCCCTCGAGCCGGACCTCCACGTTCCGCCGCATCTTGCGGAGCGCCTCGTCCATGTCGTCGCGGAGGTCGGGGAAGAAGTCGGTCTCCTTGATCACCCGCTCGAGCACCGGGCGGGCCAGGATGCCGTGCTTGATGGTCCGCATCCGATCCTCGAACGGCGTGCCGTTCTGGGCCGGGAAGAAGTCGAGCCCCAGCCGCCGCGGCTCGATCTGGACCACCGATTGGGCGGAGTACTCCGAGGGGACGCCGAGCGCGAGCGCAACCCCGACGACGAGCACCGCGCCTGCGACGACCAGCGCGAGGAGCCGGCGACGCCGCAGCGCCGCGAGGAGATCCTGCAGGGTGTAGGTCCGTTCCATTCGTCCTTCCTCTTCGTCACCGTTCCGGCAGGGTCCAGCCGAGCCGGAGTCCGAACGTCGTTCGCCGCAGCGCGGCCGACGAATCGTCGAGCCGCGCGAAATGTGTCGCTGCCAGCGCCAAGCGCACCCCTCCCCCGACGAGGAGTGCCGCCTCGCCGTAGGTCACGTAGCCGGTCACCGCGTCCCCGCCGCTCGGGGCCCGGCCGGAGCGCCAGATGCCGCCGTCACCGCGCAGCTCGAAGCGCCGCGCGAACCTGCGCGCGAGCCCGAGCTCGACCGAGTCGACGAGGCCAGGGCTCGCGGTGTTGCCGAGGCCCAGCCCGTGGGCGAGCTGCGCACGCCCCTCCCAGTCGCGGGAGACGCCGACGAGCTCGACGCTGCCCTCGGGGACGACGACCGCATTTCCGCTCTTCAGCCACAGGGCGGGCCCCGCGGAGCCGTTCACGGTCAGCTGCCGGCTGAGCTCGTACCGCGCGCGCGCCCTGAGCGCGTGCGCGAAGGCCCAGTCGGTGGCGTCCCGCTCGAAGCCCTGGAACAGCGAGGCCAGGTAGCCGGCCCCGAACGAGAGGCGCCGGCCGTACCGGTACAGCGCCTCCACGCCGGGCTGGTGCATCGCGCCGCCCGTGCGGTCGTCGAAGCGGACCGTGTCCTCCGTGAGCAGGGCGGCCACGTCCACGCGCTCGGAGGCGCGGTACTCGGCCCTGCCCCGGCCGTGGAGGATGAGCGCGGAGTCGCGCCCCGTGCGGAAGACGCCCATCTGCGCGAGCCCCACCGGGTCGAACGCGTACGCGCCCCGGAAGTCCGCGTGGAGCGTGAGGCGCCGCGTGGTTCGCGCGTCGAGCACGAGCGACCCGCGGTGGTTCCAGCTCCCTCCGGGCTGCATGCGCTCGTACGTGAGGAAGTCCACGCCGTAGAGCGTGCGGAGCTCCCAGGTGTGATCGCGGAAGCGGAGCCCCACGTCCGGGGACACCCGGCCGACGCGGTCGCTGCCCGAGCCGTCGTAGAGCACGTTCGAGTCGTAGCCGCCCTCGAGGGTGAGGCGGGCGATGGGATCCACGACCGTGCTCGCCGCCGCCCGCGCCGCAGCGCAGAGAGACACAGCGCAGAGCGCCGCCCTCCCGAAGCGCCCCGGCGCTCCCATCGCCCACCTCTTCCTCGGCCCTCTCATGGTCGGCACCGTCCCGCTACGGCACGTAGAGGACGTCGCCGCCCCTGAGCCAGAGCGCACCCTCCGCCTCCCCCTTCACCAGCTCGTCGAACGAGAGCTTCACTCGATCGGTCTTCCCGTTCGCTCCCTGGCGGAGCCAGCTCACCTCGCCGCGGGCGAACTCGGTGCGCCCGCCGGCGAGCGCGATCGCCTGCACCACCGACATGGGACCGCGCAGCGGGAACCCGCCAGGGCGCGTCACCTCGCCGAGCACGTACACCCGCGGTCCGTTGATCTCCCGGACCAGCACGGCCACGGCCGCGTCCTTGATGTACGGGCCGAGCGCCTTCGTGAGGCCCTGCTGCAGCTCCCCCGGCGTCTTGCCTGCCGCGTCCATCTCCCCCGCGAGCGGAAGCGAAATCTTGCCGTCCGGCCGGACGGGCACGACCCGCGTCAGCTCTGGCTCGTGCCAGACGACGACCTCGAGCACGTCCTCGCGCCCGATGCGGTACTCGCCCACTTCGGGCCGGGGATCCGGCCGCTGCGAGGCCCCCGACGAAGCGCACCCCGTCGCGGCGAGGAGAATGCCGGCCACCACTGCCCTCTTCGAGAACGCCATCCAATTCCTCCCGGGACTCCCCGTCCCGAAACGACTCCCTCGCATCGAGCACACCTCGTGCCACGACGCGTCGTGCACCCCGAGCGAACTCCACGCCACGCGTCGCCGCTCCTCCAGCGCACGTCGTCCACGCGATCCGGCGTGCGGCCACGAACGCGACGCGCGAGCGAGCGGCTGCCGCCGAGAGCGGGTTCCGGTGCGACGCTGAGGAACTTTTTTCCCTCGCGTGGGAACGGACGTGCCTGCGTTGCCGCGGCGACGAGGCGGGATGACGTTCTCCCTGGACGCGGCAGGATGGACCGGCAGTCGGCGCCGGTATGGAGGGCGGGAAGGCATGCTGAGGGCGGCGGCGTGGACGCTGGGCCTGTTCGGGGTCGGCACTTCGGTCGTTGGACTGTTTCCGGAATCGGCATGGGTCGAGCCGATCGTGCTGCTCGCGCTCGGGATCGCGTTCCTGTACGTGAGCGCGCGCACCGGCTTCCGCGAGCGCCGCTCGCGCGGCGAGCTCGCCCCCAAGCAGGCTGCGGCCTGAGCTTTCCGGCGGGAGGGGCGCATCGGATCTCCGGGGGGGGACCAGGGCGCGGCGCGGCTCCTCGCGGGGCCGCGCCGCGCTGCTTTCTCACTCGATCGTCGCCGCGTCTCGCGGGTCGACGATCCCGCAGTCCTTGATCTTGTAGAGCAGCGCCTTGTAGCTGACCTGCAGGCGCTTCGCGGCCTTCCGCTTGTTCCAGCCGGTCCGCATGAGCGCGCGGAGGATCGCCTCGCGCTCCGCGATGCGCGCGGCCCGCCGGGCCACGTCCTTGAGCGGCGCATCCTCCGGGAGCGCCGGGCCCTCGCCCGGGCGGTGGACGCCGTTGACCCCGGGCGCTGCCGGCGGATGGGCCCCCGCGGCGACGAGCGCCGGCGGCGAGCCGCCCAGCTCACCCAGGACCATCGCGGGATCGCGCAGGACGACGAGCCGTCGCACGAGGTTCTCGAGCTCCCGGACGTTCCCGGGCCAGTCGTAGGCGTGGAAGCGCTCCATCACCTCGGCCGGGATCTCCTCGAGCCCGCCCCGGTAGCGCTGCCGGTACTTGTCGACGAAGTGCCGCACGAGGGGACCGATCTCCTCGCGCCGCTCGCGGAGGGGCGGGACCCGGATCGTGACGACGTTCAGCCGGTAGAAGAGGTCCTCCCGGAACGTGCCCTGCCGGATGGCCGCCTCGAGGTTGCGGTTCGTCGCGACCACGACGCGGGCGTCCACGCGCACCGGGCGCTTGCCGCCCACCCGGTAGAACTCCTCGTCCTGGAGGACCTGCAGCAGCTTCGCCTGCAGCCGCGGATCCATCTCGCCGATCTCGTCGAGGAAGATCGTCCCCCGGTGAGCCAGCTCGAACTTGCCGGGCTTCTCCGCGTGCGCTCCCGTGAACGCCCCCTTCTCGTGTCCGAAGAGCTCGCTCTCGAGGAGCTCTCCCGGAAGGGCCGCGCAGTTGATCTTCACGAAGGGGCGGCCCGCGCGGTGGCTGGTCGCGTGGATCCGCCGAGCGATCACGTCCTTGCCGACGCCGCTCTCGCCGATGAGCAGCACCGGCACGTCCGTGTCGGCGATCCGGTTCACCAGCGACCAGACGCGCTCCATCGGGCCGGAGAGCGGGGTGGTGGGCAAGAGGTCGCCGTCGCCCGACTCGGCCACGACCGCTGCGACGCGCGCCTCGGCGACGTCGGGGGGACGCCGTCCGGGTCCGTCGAGGGCGCGGCGCAGCACGAGGTTCAGCTCGGAGACCTCGAAGGGCTTCGGGAGGTAGTCGTTCGCGCCGAGCTTCATCGCACGGACGACGTCCTCCGCCTGCGCCAGCGCCGACATGACGATCACCGGGACGCGCGGGTCGCGCTCGCGGATGCGCCGGAGGACCTCGAACCCGTCGGGCTCGGGGATCACCAGATCGAGCAGCACGGCGTGGGGGCTGGAGTTCGCGATCGCCGCCAGCGCCTCGACGCCGTTGCGAAGGGGGCGCACGCGATATCCCGCGGTCGCGAGGAACTCGCAGAGCGCCTCGCGGGCGTCGTCGTCGTCCTCGATGACCAGTACGGTGCAGTCTTTGTCCATCGTCGTTCCGCCGGCGGGGAGGTGCTTGCCGCCGGTGTGAAAATGGAACGACCAGGTGTTCCCGGCACCGGCCCTAACGCGGCGGCTGACGGCCGAGCGAGCGCTTCGCTTCGCTTTCGCGTGGAGGCGTTCCATGACATACCGGGGCCGTGCGGATGTCCCGTTCCCGTCTCCTCCTCCGGGCGGTCCTGCTCGCGACGGGAGGCGCGTTCATGCTGTGGAAGGCGTACGACTCCGCCCGCGGCGCGCGCGCGCTGCAGGGCGGCGAGGCGACGCTCCTCGAGCGCGTCGCGCTCGTCGAGGCGCTCGTCGGCGTCCTCGCGCTCGGCGCGGCGTTCGTGGCCGCCGCCGCGCTTCGACCGCGCCGCAGGAAGCGCACGCTCACCCTCGGCGACGCGGATCGCCGGCCCTGACGCCGCTCCGAGCCCCGGCGCGCGGCTCGCGGAGCTCGGCCCGCCCGGTCTCCCGGTGATCGTGTACTGCGAGACGGGGAGGAAGAGCGCCGCGGTCGCTCGCGCGCTCGCAGGGCTCGGCTACTCGCGCGTCTACGATCTCGGCGCGCGCTCCAGCTGGTGATCGGTGGAAGGGGCGACGCGCGCTCCCGGGCGGGAACCCCTCGCGGCGCTCTTCAATAGAGGCGGGCGAGCTCCGCGCCCGAGTAGTAGCTGCCCAGGATCTCGCGGTACCCCTGGCCGGCCTGCGCACGCCCCACCGCGCCCCACTGGCACATCCCCGCGCCGTGGCCCCACCCCCCGCCGCGCAGGACGACGCCGTCGCTGGTGGGCTCCACCACGAACATCGCGGAGGGCAGCTCGCCGAGGAGCCGCCGGATGCGGAGCTCACCGGCGATCTCGACGCGCCCACGCTCGCCCTCGACGGCGAGGCGGCGGGCGCGACCCGACACGCCGCGCGCGCCGACCGCGATGGCGCGCACATGACCGACCCCGAGCTGCGCGGCCGCCGCGTCGAGCTCCGCGGCCGAGAGGCGGCGCTCCCATCGGAAACGCGTGATGCCCGGCGTGGAGGGCCGGCGGCACCACGCGTCTCCGGGCTCGGCGAGGAACGCGCGGAGCCTCGCCTCGTCGGCGAGGCCTTCCTTCCATCTCGCCGCCTGGGCCGCGGGAAGATCGGGCCGTCCACGCAGGCTCGCGCTCGCGGCGCCGCCCCAGACGAGCTCGTTGTGCTCCCCGTGGCCGCCGCAGGTCGCGGAGTACACGGCGTCGACGAGCGCCTGGTCCGCCGCGCCGAAGAGCGTCTCCCCGCGCGTGGTGCGCACCGCCTCGTCCGTGCGCGAGGTCCGCGCGCCGTCGCCGCGGTACGCCTGACAGTGAACCTCGGCGCACAGCATGAACGGGTCGGCCGAGTGGCGCGCGCCGAGCTGCGCGAGGACGTTCGAGCGGGCGGTGACCGCCTGGGCCTTGAGCGCCTCGAGCGGCGAGGACGCTGGCATCTCGCTGGGGACGAGCCCGCGCAGGAGCTCCTCGAGCGGGACCCCGTGGATGGCTGCGAGCCCCCCGTGCGCGTCCAGCGTGACGAACAGTCGGCCTCCGTAGGCCCTGTCCTCGCGCGCCCGGCCGCGAGGACCGCGATCGTGCTCGACGCCCTCGACGAGGAACCCGGCGTCTCCCGCGACGTCCAGCCACAGCGCCGCGTCCGCCTCGCCGAGCGGCGCGCCGCCCTCGCCGCGGAGCTCGAGCGTCCCGCGCGGCCGGGCGACCACCTCTGCGCTCAGCGCCGGCTGCTCCCCGAACCGCTCGCGCAGCGACGCGCCGGTCGCCCGCGCCGCCTCGAGCGAGCCGTCTCCCTCGGCGACGAGGAGCTCGCGGCGCGCGTCCACCACCCTGCCGCCGACGCCGTACACCGTGCCGGTCACGCGGGAGCGCACCGGCACACCTCGCGCCGCCCAGGTGCGCCGCGCCTCGTCGAGCGCGGCACGCGCCGCGAGCGGCGCCTCCGCGAGCAGGGCGTGGTGAACGACGATCGCGGGCGCCGCCTCGCGCGCGCGGACCGTGAGCCGGGCACCGGCAGGGACCTCGACGACGGTCCCCCCTCGCAGCGTGATCCGCCCGGGGGCGCGGGCGCGGAACGCGATCTCGCGCTGCCCCTCCATCAGCCGGATCGTGACGAGCGGCTCGCCGTTTCGCGTGAACGCGAGGCGGTGGGCCCAGAGGAGCTCGAGGGGATCGGCGAGATCGGCGGCGGGAGGAGGAGCGAGGGGAGCGGGCGCCGAAGGCGGGATGGCGATCGGGGTCGGGGTCGGGGTCGGAGGCGGGGTCGGGGTCGGGGTCGGGGTCGGGGTCGGGGTCGGGGTCGAGGTCGAGGTGGACGGCGACGGCGAGGTCGAGCTCGGGACGTGCTCGCCCCTCCCCGTGCCTCCCACCTCGTTCCGCCCGATCGCGCACGCGAGCAGCGCGGCGACGGCGAACCCCAGGGCTCCGCGGCTCCTCACGACGCGAGCCGCGCGTCCTTCTCGGCCGCCAGCGCCTCCAGCGACGCGGCGGCGGCGGCCCGCGCCTCCGGGGCAGCGCCGGGATCGCGGAGGAGCGCAGCGGCCCGCGCGAGCTCCTCGCGCTCTCGAGCCTCGCGCTCGCGGATGGCGTCCACCATCGCGCCGACGTCCACCGCGAGATCGACGAGCAGGTCGCGAGCGCGCAGGGGCCGGACGGGCGCGAGCCGGCCTGCGGCGACGTCGCGGCAGGCGCGGCTCAGGACGAGCGCGGGGCCGGCGATCCGGTGCGTCACCACCACCGCAGCCGCGAGGAGGCACGGCAGCACGGCGGCGAGCACGACGGCCACGAGGCCGATGCGTCCTCGGTCCTCCGCCGCGAGCGCCTGCGCGAGGGACTCGCCGGCGAGCGGATCGCCGAGGGCCACGACGCGGCTCGTCTCGCGATACGCCGTCCAGAGGAGCCAGCCCAGGCCGGCCGAGAGCGCGACCGCCACGGCGAGGAGGTAGCTCGCGAGCCGGAGCTGCAGCGCGCCGTCGAGGAGGTAGTTGCGGAACCGCCGGCGCGGGGGCTCTGCGGGAGGAGCCACCGGCTCGGGCGCGGCCGGCGCTGGCGCCGCGCCAGGTGAGGGCGGCGGGACGGGACTCTGCCGGCCGGACGCGGATTCCATCCCTTCGGTTTACCTCCCCCCGAGCCGCGCCGCGAGATCCTCGCACAGCGCCCGGGCGGCGGCGTCGAGGGCCCGGGCGGCGTAGGAGGCGATCTTCGCCTCGGGGATCACCCCCGCCGCGGAGAGGCGTGCGCCGCTCTCGAGCATCGCCGCCATGCGCCCATCGCCGTCGACGGCGACGAGCGCCGCCTTGACGGCGACGATCGTCCGCACGGCGTCCGAGTCCACGTCGACCCGCAGCACCGTCGGCTTCAGCACCATCCCGCCGCGTTCGAGGACCTCCCAGCCGTGTGCCGCGAGGTGCCGCGCGATCGCTGCGCGGAGCGCGTCCCGGGCCGCGGGCCCGCCGGCGCTCCCGCCGGGCTCGTCGATGGAGAACGCGAGGCCGAGCACGTCGAGGGCGCGGACGACCGCGGCCCGCACGGCCGGATCCGCGTCCGAGCGGCGCGCCGCCTCGAGCGCCCGGCGTGCCCCTCCGCCCCCGACCCTGCCCAGCGCGCCGGCCGCGGCGATGCGGACGGCGGGCGCGGCGTCGGACGCGAGCGCCGCGGCGAGCAGCGGGACGGCCTCCGCTTCGCCGCGCTGGCCGAGCACGATCGCCGCCTGAGCGCGGACCTTCACCGAGCCGTCCTCGCGGAGCGCGCGGGCGGCGTCGTCGTGGGAGTCGGCGCGGGCGACCGCGGTGAGCGCGAGGAGGACTGCGCAGACTGCGATCCGTGGCATGCGCGCGCGAGTGTACGCTCGCGCCCTGCCGCCGCCAGGGCGATTTCGCCGCCTACCTGCGCACCCTCAGTCCTACAGGACCGCCCGCGAGTCGCCTGAAGGCCTGGTGCAGGTGATGGGTGAGCGGCCCGGGGCGCCCGGCGCCGACGGGGCTGTCCCCGAGCCGTGTGACGGGGAGGATCTCCCGGACGGTGGAGGTGATGAAGAGCTCGTCCGCGCGCTCCAGATCTTCCGGTCGGAGCGGCACCTCCTCGACGGGGACGCCCTCGGCTCGCGCGAGCCGGAGCACCACCGCCCGCGTCACGCCCTCGAGGATCCCGGACGCGATGGGCGGGGTGAGCAGCCGGCCCCCGGCCACCGCGAAGACGTTGGAGGACGAGCCCTCCGTCACGAACCCAGCGTCGTCGAGCAGCAGCGCCTCCAGCGCGCCGGCCGCGCGTGCCTCCCGGACGGCGAGCACGTGCGTCAAATGGGCGCCCGTCTTCGCCGAGGGGTCCACCGCCTGCGGGGAGGCGCGCCGAACGCCCACGACCGCCGCCGGGATCCCGTCCGCGTAGGCCCGCGCCGGCGGTCCTACGAGCGGCTGCACGATCACGATGGCGAGCGGATCGACGGCGAGCGCCGGATCGAGCCCGATCTCCCCTGCCCCGCGCGTCATCACCACGCGGACGTACCGCTCGCCCGCGTTCCACGGCGCCGCGTCCGGCTCCGGCGCGTCCGCTCCGCGCGCGGCGGCGAGGGTGCGATCGATCTCCGCGGCCGTCCGCTGCGCGTCCCAGCGCGGCGAGAGCCCGATGCGGGCCGCGGAGTGCGCGAGCCGGGCGAGGTGGGCCTCGCGCTCGAACGGGCGGCCGCCGTAGGTCCGGATCACCTCGTAGACGCTGTCGCCGTACAGGAAGCCGCGGTCGAACACCGAGACCCTCGCCTCCGCGGGGGCGACGAGGGAGCCGTCGAGGTTCACGAGCGTCCGCATGCCCCTGTTCTAGCGGAGAAGCGCGCGCCCGGCGCGCCGGGGTGTGGACCGCACGAGTCGCTCGAGCGCGCGGGCGCCCCCTACGGATCCGGCCCGAATTCTTGACCCTGGGATCCCCCGGCGATATCCCGGGAAATCGATGGATGCCGCGGTCGAGTGCACTCACTGCAAGGTCGTGATGACGAGCTGGTCGGCTCCGGCCAGCCAGATCCGCTACTTCCAGTGCCCGTTCTGCGCGCGGACGCACTCCTCGCTCTACGGCGAGGTGTTCCGGCGGCGCGCAGGGGCGCGGGTGATCGACGCGCCCGCCCGGGCCTCCGCGCCTGCCGAGATCCCGATGGCGAGCGCCGAGGACATCCGCTGGGCCCGCGTGAAGGCGACCGCCGCCCAGTGGTTCGCGCGGGTGGAGGCGGACGAGCGCGCCTGCGCGCCGCGCGCCGCGCCCGTGACGCGGGTCCCCGCTAGACCCGCCCCTGCCGCTCCCGCGGCAGCCCGTGCTCGCATGGCCGTGGCCGCCGGCACGAAGCGCAAGCCCTGACCTCCGCGCGCTGGGCGAGGCCGCGACCCTCCGCGCAACGGCGGGTCGGCGTCCTCATCCCGCACCCCCGAAGGGCGCCTCGGATCCCATCGCCCGGGCGAGCTCTGCCTCGGCCTCCGCGAGCTCCGCGAGCGCCTCCACGTGCTCCCGCCTCGCCTCGACGGCGCCACGCCGGATGAGCAGCAGCTCGGCGACCCCGATCTTTCCGGCGTCGTAAGCCTTCGTCGCGAGCGTGACGTTCGCCGCGGCGCCGGCGAGGGCCTCGCCCTCGAACGCCTGAGCGGCCTCCGCGGCGGTCTCGAGCCGCGAGACGGCCAGCCGCACCTCCTCACGGACGCGCCGCTCCGCGGCCGCGACCTCGGCCTCGGCGCGCGCCACGCGGGCCGAGGCGACGCCTCGCCCGCCCTGGTTACGGTTGAAGACCGGCAGCTCGAACGTGAGCGTCCCGAGGACGATGTCGGCCCCCTCCTCGCGGGAGTACCTTCCGCCGATCGCCGGAGCGGGAAGCGACTCGCGTCGCGCGAGCCGCACCTCGCTCTCGGCCGCGGCGAGCTCGCGACGCGCCGCGACGAGATCCGTCCGGGCGGACAGCGCCCGGTTCACGAGGCCCTCGGTGTCGAGGGGGGCGGCGCGGATCGCCCGCGGCAGCGCGCCGGCGAGCTCGAGCGGCGTGCCCGGCTCGCTGCCGAGCAGCGTCCGCAGCTCGGACAGCGCGGACGCTTGTCGCCGAGACGCCACCGCGACCGCTCGCGCCGCGCGTGCTCCCTCCACGCGTGCCGCGTTCACCTCGAGCTGCGTCGTCGCGCCGAGCTCGAAACGCCGCTCGACCGCGTGCACGGCGTCACGGGCGACCGTGAGGTCCTCACGTGCGAGCGCGATCAGCCGCTCGGCCGCGAGCACGCGTGCGAACGAGGCGCGGACCTCGGACGCGAGCCCGACGCGTCGCGCCGCGAGGCGCGCCTCGGACACGTCCCGCTCCGCCGACGTCACGTCGATCCGCGCGCCGCGCTGACCGAAGAGCTCGACGCGCTGCGAGACTGCGACCTCGACGTCGGTCGTGCGCCGGTCGCCCCGGCTCCGTGGGCCGGCGGCCGCCGAGATCTCCGGGTTGGCTCGAAGCGGGAGCTCCGCGTCGGCGAGCCGCGCGCGAGCCGCCCGGGCCTCCGCGGCGAGCCCGGCGAGCTCCGGGTTCCGCTCCAGCGCGATCGCGACCGCGCGCTCGCTCGTGAGGGGTTCCGCCCCTGCCGCCGACGCCAGGCAGACGGCCGCCGCGGCGGCGATGATCTTCGCGTTCACGCCCGCCCCTCCCGTGCCGCCGGAAGCCCGGATCGTTCGGGCTCGCGCTCCGGGTCCAGGTCCTCCTCTCGCTCACCGCGCTCCGCGTCGCCCTTCGCCCGCAGCGCGGTGAACAGGACGGGCATCACGAGCAGCGTGAGCGCGGTGGACGACAGGACGCCGCCAATCACGACCGTCGCGAGCGGTCGCTGGACCTCGGCGCCCGGTCCCGTCGCGAGCGCCATGGGGATGAACCCGAGCGATGCCACGGACGCGGTCATGAGCACCGGCCGAAGCCGGGAGATCGCCGCCTCGCGGACCGCCTCGACGAGCGCGACGCCCCGGTCGAGCAGCTGCCGGACCCGCGAGACGAGCACGAGCCCGTTCAGCACCGCGACGCCGAACAGCGCCACGAATCCGACCGCCGCCGAGATCGAGAACGGCAGCCCGCGCGCGGTCAGCGCCAGGATGCCTCCGACGAGCGCGAAGGGTACGCCGCTGAAGATGCGGAGCGTGTCGAGCAGGCGCCCGCTCGAGGCGTGGATCAAGAGGAACACCAGCGCGAGCGCGATCGGCACCACGACGAGGAGCCGCGTGCGGGCGCGCTCGAGGTTCGTGAACTGCCCGCCGAAGCGCACGAAGTAGCCCTCGGGCAGCTCCACCCGCTCGCCGATCGCCTGCCGGGCCGCCGCCACGAAGGACCCGAGATCGCGGCCGTGCACGTTCGCCTGGACCACCACGCGCCGCTTGCCCCACTCCCGCTGGATGGTCGTCGGGCCCGAGTGCTCCTCGACGTGCGTGAGCCGCGAGAGCGGGATCCGCTCGCCGGCGGGGCCCGGCACCTGCACGGCCCCCAGCGCCTCGGGATCCCGGAACTCCTCCGGGAGGCGGACGCCGAGCGCGAAGCGGCGGTCCCCCTCGCGGATCTCTCCCACGTGGCGGATCCCGACCGCCTCCGTGGCGTCGAGCACGCTGCGGGCGGTGATCCCGTACCGGGCGATGGCGTCGCGGTCCACGGTGACCTGGAGCACGGGCTGCCCGGTCACCTGCTCCACCGTCACGTCCGCGGCCCCGGGGATCCCCCGCAGCACCGTCTCGACCTCGCGTGCCTTCGCGCGAAGGAGGTCGAGATCGTCGCCGAACAGCTTCACGCCCAGGTCGCTGCGGATGCCGGCGACCATCTCGTTGAGCCGCATCTCGATGGGCTGCGTGAAGGCGAGCCGCTCGCCCGGGAGTCCCTCGAGCTCCTTTCGCATCGCCTCGACGAGCTCGGCTTGCGTGTGCGCGCGCTTCCAGCGCTCCCGCGGGCGGAGCGCCACGAACACGTCGGACAGCTCGACGCCCATCGGATCCGTCGCGACCTCCGGCGTGCCGGTGCGCGTCCAGACGCGCTCCGCCTCGTCCGGGAACTTCGCCAGGATCACCCGCTCGATCCGCTCGCCCATGCGGACGGACTCGTCGAGCGAGACCTCGGCGAGGCGCGCGACGTTCACGACGATCGTCCCCTCCGACAGGCGCGGCACGAACTCGCTCCCGAGCCGGAGCGCGCCGATCGCCGCCAGCGCGACGACCGCCGCGGCGCCGCCGAGCACCCACCGTGAGTGCGCCATCGTCCACGCGAGGATCGGCGCGTACGTCCGCTTCAGCCATCCCACCCACCTCGGCTCCGGGTGGGCACCCCTGCGAAGCGCCAGCGACGCGAGCACCGGCGCGAGCGTCATCGACAGGAGGACGGAGCCGAGCAGCGCGAGCACGACGGTGAGCGCCATCGGCCGGAACAGCTTCCCCTCGACGCCCTCGAGCGTGAGGATCGGCAGGTACACGAGCGCGATGATGAGCTCACCGAAGAGCGTCGGCTTGCGCACCTCGACGGCCGCGTCGCGCACGACCTCGCTGACCGTGCGCCGCCCGCCCTCCATTCCCAGGCGCCGCTCGGCGTTCTCGACCAGGATCACGGAGCTGTCCACGACGAGCCCGAAGTCGATCGCGCCGAGGGACATGAGCGTCCCGGCGACGCCGAACCGCAGCATCCCCGTGAACGCGAAGAGCAGGGAGAGCGGGATGGCGCTCGCCACGATCAGCCCTGCGCGGAGGTTCCCGAGGAACGCGAACAGCACCGCCACGACGAGGAGCGCCCCCTCGAGCAGGTTGTTCCGGACCGTCCGCAGCACGAGGTCCACGAGCTCGGTGCGCTCGTAGACCGGCTCGGCCGTGATTCCCGCAGGGAGGCTCTTCTGGAGGTCCGCGAGGCGCGCCGCGAGCGCCTTCGTGACCTCGTGGCTGTTCTCGTGGACGAGCATGAAGCCGAGCCCGAGCACGGCCTCGCCCTCGCCGTCCGCCGTGACGGCCGCGCGGCGGATCTCGTGCCCGACCTCGACGCGGGCGACGTCGCGGATCCGCACGGGCACGCCGTCGTGCGCGGCGACGACCACGCCTTCGACGTCGCGCCCGTCCGTGAGCGCGCCGACGCCCAGCACGAGGCGGCTCGTCCCGCCGCGATCGAGGACGCCGCCGCCGACGTTCGCGTTGTTCTTCTCGAGCGCCTCGTAGACGTCGCCGAGCGACAGGTCGAACTTCTGCAAGCGGCGCGGATCGACGACGACGTGCCACTGCTTCTCGTTGCCGCCCCAGGCGTTCACCTCGGCCACCCCGGGGACGCTCCGGAGCTGGGGCGCCACGATCCAGTCGTGCGCGGTCCGGATCTCCTCGAGCGACCTGCCCTTCCCCTTCACGAGATAGTGGAAGACCTCGCCGAGGCCGGTCGCGACCGGCCCGAGCGCCGGCCTCTCGATGCCCGCGGGGAGCTCGAGCCGGGAGAGTCGCTCCGAGACCTGCTGCCGGGCGAACCACAGGTCCGTGCCGTCCTCGAACTGGACGGTGATCTGCGAGAGCCCGAACTTCGAGATGGAGCGGAGGTCCTCGACCTTCGGCAGCCCCGCGAGCACCTGCTCTACGGGGATCGTGAGCTGCCGCTCGACCTCGAGCGGCGCCAGGGCGGGCGCGACCGTGTTCACCTGCACCTGCACGGGCGTCGTGTCCGGGAAGGCGTCCATGGGGAGCGCGCGGAACGAGAGCACCCCGGCGACGACGATCGCGATCCAGGCGCCGACGACGGCCCGGCGGTGCCCGAGGGACCACTCGATGATTCGCGTGAGCACGGTCGCTCCTAGTCGTCGGCGCAGCCAGCGCCGATGGAGTCCTTCAGGATCTCGGTCTTGAGGACGAACGCGCCGGTCGTGACGACCTCCGAGCCGGGCGCGAGGCCGCCGACGACCTCCACGTCACCGCCGACCCGCGCGCCGAGCCGGACCGCGACGGGGTCGTACTGGCCCGGCGCGGTCCGCACGAACACGAGATCGTGCTCCTGCGCCCGCTGGATCGCGTCGCGCGGGACGAGGAGGGCGCCCCGCGGCGCGGCCACCTCGATGGTGCCGTGCACGAACGCGCCTGCCCGGAGCGCTCGGTCCTGGTTCGGCAGGTCCACGCGGACGCGGACCGTTCGCGTCCGCGGGTCGACCGACGCGGGCACGCGCGCGACGCGCGCCTCGCGGACCTCACCGGACCCGTCGACGCGAACCGTCACCTTCTGGCCTGCGCGGAGCGCTCCCGCGTGCTCCTCGGGGACCTCGAGCACGGCCCAGAGCGTGCGGACGTCCGCGATCTCGACGAGGGAGTCCTCCGGCGAGACCGCCCGTCCCGCGACGGCGGCCCGCGCGACCACGGTCCCATCGAACGGGGCGACGAGCGCGTACCGGCCGCCGCTCCCCGCTGCGCCCGCGCCTGCGGCGCGCAGCTCGGCTCGAGCCGCGTCACGCTCGGCCTCGGCCGCGGCGAGCTCCGTGCGCGCCTGCTCCACGTCGCGTCGCGAGCTGATCCCGTCGCCCACGAGCGACTCCTCACGGGCGAGCGCTGCCCGCGCCGACCGAGCGCGCGCCTCGGCCGCGGCGAGCCTCGACTGCGCCCCGCCGACGGCGCCGGAAGCGAGCACGACGAGCGGCTGGCCTCGGCGGACGTCCTCGCCCACGTCGACCTTCACCTCGACGACGGTCGCCTCGCCGCGCGCGGACAGCCGCGCGAGCTTGTTCTGGTCGAACTCGAGCTGGCCGACCGCCTCGATCCTCGGCGCGAACGGACGCTCCACGACGCGCGTGGTCACGATCCCGGCTTCCCGCTCCAGCTCTGCGGAGGCGAGGCGGATCTTCGTCCCCGGCTCCGGAAACGAGGGGAGCTCGTGCCCGGCGGCCTTCACCTTCTCGGGGTGACAGTACGGGCACACGGACTCGGGATACCCGTGCTCGCGGCAGTAGTCGCCGGCCTGGATGAACTTCGCGATGAGCTGCGGCCGGCACTTCGTGCACATCTCCTCGGGGACCGCGTGCTCCTTGCACCAGGGCAAAGGGCCCGGCGCGGCCTTCGCCGTCGTCTTCGCGGCCGCGAACGTGAGCCCTGGGTTGCACTTCACGCACTGCGACTCGGGGACGCCGTGCTCGTTGCACCAGTCGCCCATCTCCTTGAACGCCGGGATGAGGTCCGGGTTGCACCTCGTGCACAGGTCCGCGGGGACGCCGTGCTCGCAGAGCCTCGGCGCCTCGGCGCTCGCGGCGTGCTCCGCCTTCTCCGAGGTGCCGCCGTGCGGTCCCTCCGCGCCCGGCGCCGTGCGCGTGCAACCTGCCCCGGCGACGACCGCGGCGAGCGCTACCGTCAGGGCGACCCGGGTCACTTCACGCCCTCCTTCGCGAGCTTCGGGTTGCACCGGGCGCACTGGCTCTCGGGCACGCCGTGCTCCCCGCACCAGTCGCCCTTCGCCTTGGACACGGGGACGAGCTTCGGGTTGCACCGCGCGCAGAGCGTCTTCTTCACGCCGTGCTCGCACCTGGCCGCGGTGGAGTCCGTCGCGGCGCGCGCGGCCGCCTCTGCGGCACGGCCCGGGACGGCGAGGGTGAACAGGGTGACCAAGCCGAGCGCGAGGACGATCGTGCGCATGGACTCTTCTCCTTCCGCGCCGTGGGCGCGGCGAGCGGACCGCGCTATCGCGCGGGCGCGTCGTGGACTTTGGACGAAGGACGGGGAAACCCGCTCGAGCGGGCACACTGCTCCCGTGATGGGAGCGCGTCAGGCTCTCGGCGGGTGAAACACGCCGGCCGTCACCATCGGGAGCCGAGGCGACGCTTGCGCGACGACGACGCTGCGCACGATCGTCGCTGCTGCCGGGCCGGGGCACGGCGCGCCGACCACGGCGAGGGATGCATGCACGTTCGCGCAGATGCCCTGGGCGCAGTTTGGCGGACAGTGCTTGCCGTCGAGCGCGCCGTCGCACGCCGCCGCGCAGTCGTCGTCCAGCGCGGCCGTGAGGACCTGAGGGACGCCCGACGTGAACACGCCGACGGCGACGAGGACGAGCACACGCAGGAGGCGCATGCTCACCGCGTCCTTTCGAGCGCGGTCTCGAGCGCTTCCCGGACCCACGCGTCGGCGAGGCTGTAGTACGCGAGCTTGCCGTCCATCCGGAACTTCACGAGGCCGAGCCTGCGGAGGAGCTGCAGCTGCTGCGAGGTGGCGGGCATCGAGCGCCCCGCGACCTTCGAGAGATCGCAGACGCACAGCTCGGCGCGGCAGAGCGCGTGCAGGATGCGGACCCGGGTGGGATCGGAGAGCGCCGAGAACCGCTCGGCGACCTGCAAGATGGCCGCGTCGTCCGGGGCTGCGGCGCGAACCGCGGCGACCCTGCGCGCGTCCACGCACACCACCGCGCACTCACCCGACGCGTCGAGGCGCGGGGGACGGGCACGGCGGGGTCGGGCGGAAGTCACTTCCACGACTTCGAAACTACGAAATCGGCTCCGCTCGGTCAAGCGGCCGTGGAGTCGACGTCAGCGCAGCGTCTTCAGGAACAGGAGCAGATCGTCCCAATCCTGCCCGCTCAGCTGCCAGCGCGGCATCCGGGGGTCGAGCGTCTCGCCGTCGGCGCCGACGCCCTCGGCGACCGCGCGGCGGATGAGCTCGTCCGTATACGTGGGGCCTCGAGTGCCGTCGGGCTCGCGCAGGCCGGACGGGTCCGTGAGGTTCGGGTACGTGATGTTCGGCGTCGTGAACATCATGGTGCGGAGGCCATGCCCGTCGGACCCGTGACAGCCTGCGCAGCCGCTCCTGGTCATCATCATCATCCCGAAGCCGCCGCTGCGGACGATCGGCTGTCCGTCAGCGCCGATCCCCCAGTCGAAGATGCGCTCGCCGAGAGCGACGGGATCGCCGCTCGGGCCGGGGACGACGCCGGGGCCCCCGCCGCATCCGTTCGCCATCGGTCCCCAGCCGTAGCCGTAGCCGTCGAGACCGCTCATCATCTGTCCGCACCGCGCGTAGACGTGCGCGGAGTACGAGGCCATGACGTCCGCGTGACGGAAGGCCTCCGCCTGGTCGTCGGTCAGGCTCGAGAAGGTGCACGCGACGCGGCGGTGCGCGTCGAGCTCGGCGAGCATCGCGCTCGCGACGCAGCTCATGTCCACGTACGCGACGCCGTCGTGCGCACCGATGAAGCCGTCCATCGCGCCGCTCAGCTGGACCATCTGCGAGATCCACGGACGCACCTGCGCGTCGTAGGCGTCGTGCGCCGCCGAGCAACCCGTGACCGTCATCGCGGAAGCGCCCATCGTCGCGCGATAGGAAAGCGCCGCCGACTGCACGCGCGCCGTCAGGTCCTGGTAATCCGCTATCTGCGTCCTGTCGGCCGTCGTCGAGCTGTTGCTCGGGTTCGTCGACGAGCCCCCGCAGGCGATGACGGCGAGCAGGCCTGCGCTCGCAAAGGCAAGGATTCCGATCCGCATGTCGACGCTCGCGTGGCTCGGGGTTGAACGCCGGGGTGAAGCAACACGCGCGCCTCACCACGCCAGCAAGCGATCCGGGACGTGCGCCACCCACCAGGGGTGCGCAAGCGATGCGGAAGGCGCCCATTCGCGTGCACACATCGCGCTCGCAATTCCCGGGCACGCGGCTCGGTGACGGCGCGAGCAGCGTTCTCCAGAGTCGTCCACGGTCTCAGAGAGCGGACGCCACGCCGGGCGCATCCCGGTCAGGCGGCGGCCGGCTGCGCGGGGGCGCCAGTCACGTGACGCCGATGACCGCCGCAGAGAAGAGCGCGCTCATCGACTCGCGACTCGGGCAAGCGACGTCCACGGGGCGCACCCGCCGGCTGCGAGCCTCGTCCGGTCCCGCTGCTCCACGAGCGCCTCCCGCGGCGCTCAACTCGTGCAGCGTTCCTCGCCGGCCACGTGGTATCAAGCGACGCGACACACGGGGGCGAGTCACCGGATCATGGCCGGGGTTCCGGCGCGACCGCGTGCCACGGACGTGAAGGAGGGCGATGCATCGCCCGGCGTGATTAGCTAAGAAGTGCGGAGCCTCGAGGCGCTAGCTCAACTGGCAGAGCATCGGCCTTTTAAGCCGGTGGTTCTGGGTTCGATTCCCAGGCGCCTCATTAGCCGCAGCGACCTGAGCGAGAGCCGGCAGCTGGTCGAGCACCGACCGAAGGGCGCCGGCGCCGCTCCGTGGTGAACGCGACGTGCGGAACGCGAGATCAGCCCACGATCGACCCGCGCCGGCAGTACGCGTAGCGGGTGCGCCGGGCCGCCCCGCGGCCGTGTTCACGCCGCCTGCCCCGGACCTCGCCGGACGGATCGATCTCTGCTGGTCCGCCGTGGGCGCCGGCCCCGGCACGACTCGCCACGAGTTCTTCCCCGACGCCGGCGTGCACCTCGTCTTGCGGCGGTCCGAGACCGGGTCCCGGCTGGTGCTGCTCGGGCCCGCGACCGAGCGGGCCACGATCGAGCGCGCCGCCGGCGCCGAGTACCTCGGGATCCGCTTCCGCGCCGGTCAGGCTCCCCGCCTCGCCGACGTCCGCGCCTCGGAGCTCACCGACGGCTGCGTCGAGCTCGACCGGCTCGCGGGCGAGCCGCTCGAGGTGATCGCCGAACGGCTCGGCGCGCTGCCGGACCTCGCCTCGCGGCAGCGCGCGCTCGAGGCGCTCGTGCGGCGGGCGGCGCGACCGCTCGTGGAGGACGAGCGGTGCCGGCAGGCCGCGCTCCTCCTCGAGGCCCGTGGCGGACGGGTCAGGGTGGACGCGCTCGCCGCCGCCGTCGGCCTCCACGTCCGCAGCCTGGAGCGGCTGTTCCTGGACGCCTTCGGGATGACGCCGAAGCGCGTGGCGCGGCTCGTCCGCCTCCGCCACGTGCTGGGCGCGCTCCACGCCGGCGGGTACGGGAACCTGGCCGACCTCGCCCATGCGTGCGGCTACGCGGACCAGCCGCACCTCGTCCATGACTTCAAGGCGCTGACGGGTCGGCTCCCCGCCGACGACGACGCCGCTCGCAGCCGGACGCTCGCGCGCAGCGACACGCGGGTCGTCCACCGCGTGAGACCGTAGCGCGCGGATCGCCGGGGCGGCGTGTCGCATTTCCACAAGACGGCGCCGCCCGGGCCGCGCTACGAACGGCGCGCACCCCAGGGAGGACGCCATGCGCGCGGAACGTGAGCTCGAATCGAACGCAGGACGGGCGGCGGCGGCTGACGGCTCACCGCGCGTGGTGAGCACGCGGCGCGGGCCCGTCGAGTGCGCCATCTCGGGCGAGGGTCCAGCGGTGCTATCGCTCCACGGCGCGATGGGCGGCCACGACCAAGGGCTCATCCTCGCGCGGACGATCGGCGCGCCGGGGTTCCGGTACGTCGCGCCCTCGCGCCCGGGGTACCTCGGCACGCCGCTCTCCGCCGGCCGGACGCTGGCCGAGCAGGCCGATCTCTACCGCGACCTGCTCGACGCGCTCGGCGTCGAGCGCGCCGCCGTGATGGCCGTCTCGGGGGGCGGCCCGTCCGCCCTCCAGTTCGCGCTCAGCCACCCCGATCGCTGCTGGGGCCTCGTGATCGTGTCGTCCGTCTGCCGGCGCGTCGAGCAGGGCCTGCCGCTCGCGTGGTACGTCATGAAGCTGACCGCGCGCTGCGGCCCGCTCGCCGCCGCGATGCGCCGGAAGGCGGAGCGGGATCCGGAGGCGTCCGCGCGCCGGTCGATCCGGGACCCGGCGGTGCGCGCGCGGACGCTCGGCGATCCCGAAGCAGGCCCGCTGCTCAGGGAGCTGCAGCTCAGCACGATGGATCGGATGGCGCTCCGCATGCCCGGCACGGAGCTCGACGTCGCCGCCACGCGCAGCGACCTGTCGTTCCCGCTCGAGCGGATCGCGGCCCCTCTCCTGGTCGTGCACGGGACGCGGGACAGCGCGGCGCCGTTCGCGCAAGGCCAGGAGCTCGCGGCAAGGGTCCCGGGCGCGGAGCTGCTCGAGATCGAGGGCGGCGAGCACGTCGCCATCTTCACGCATCGCGATCTCGTGCGCGCGCGGGTCGCGCGGTTCCTCGCGGCGCACGCGCCGCCGGTGGGCTCGAAGGAGAGCTGATACCCTTCCCCTCCCTCCTCAGTGCGCCCCGAGCCGTCTGGCGCCCCACCCTGCGAGGGCGACGGCCGCCAGCGAGGCGAGGATCGCGCCGCGCCGGAGCTGCAGCCACATCGACAGGCTCGTCGCGTGCGCCTCGCGATCGAACTCGCCGCGCGCGCCCGGATCGCCCGGGACGGGCGCGTCGACGTCGTCGGGCCGACCCGGCTCCGGCGGGAAGTCGGCCTGCTGGGCGCGGTAGCCGATCCGCCCGAGGTAGCGATCGAGCAGGCCGGGGATGACGAACTGGCCGAGGATCGCCCGCGCGGTCGGCCAGCCGAGCCAGAGCTCCCGCACCGGGCGGCGCGCCACGCGGAGCACCGCGCGAGCGATGAGCTCGGGCTGGTAGATGGGCGGCACGGGCTTCGGGTGCCCGGGTAGCCGCGTGCGGACGAGGTCGAACTGCGCGGTGTTCACGGCAGGGAGATGGATCATCGAGAGCTTCACGCGCGAGCGGTCGTGGTGGAGCTCGCAGCGGAGGGCGTCGGTGAAGCCCCGCGCCGCGGCCTTGGCGGCGCAGTAGGCGCTCTGGAGCGGGATGGACCGGTAGGCGAGCGCCGAGCCGATCTGGATCACGTGCCCGCGGTCGCGCGGGAGCATGTGCCGGAGCGCGGCGCGCGTGCCGTGGACGACGCCGAGGTAGGTGACCTCGGTGACTCTCCGGTACTCGTCTGCGGTCATCTCCATCACCGGGGAGAAGACGCTGACCATCGCGTCGTTGACCCAGAGATCGACCGCGCCCCACTCGCCGACCACGGCGTCCGCCGCCGCCTGGACCGCCCGATCGTCCGCCACGTCCGCCACCAGGACCAGCGCCTCGCCGCCGGCGGCGCGGATCTCGGCCGCCGCGTTCTCGAGCGCCTCGCTCCCGCGCGCGAGCAGCCCCACCCGCGCGCCCTCCGCGCCGAACGCCCGCGCGATGGCGCGGCCGAGCCCGGCGGCGGCCCCGGTGACGACGACCACCCTCCCCGCGAACCTGCGGCTCACCCCTCGCTCCCGCGCCTCGGCGGGCGCCGGGGGGCGGGATGGTGCGGGTGCTCCACCGGCTCACCCTTCCGGTTCTCGACCTCCTCGTCCCGGGGCTCGAGCGCTCCCTCGGGCGGGTAACCCGGCGAGCCGTCCCCCAGGATGCGCGGCGTCCCATCGTCGAAGCCGGGCGGCTTCGGTCCCGGCCCGCCCGCGAGCCCCGGCTCGGTGCCCAGCTCGTCCTTCGGTGTCCGTTCTTCCGCCATCGAAAGTCCCCCTTCCCTTTCAAGGTGGGGAGTCCGTGCCGCCCGCGCGATGTCACGGCAGGCGGAGATCCAGCACGATCGGCTGATGGTCGGACGCGCGGGCGACGTCGGTCCCGTGCACCACCTCCGCGCGCACGACCGCGCCCGCGTGCCCCCGCGCGACGAGCAGCGCGTCCAGCCGCTCGGCGGCCACGCCCGTGGACCAGGTCGTCGCCTCGGCAGGCAGCGGATCGAGGTACGAGCCGTCGGCGGCGAGCGGCCCGAGGGCGGGCGCCGTGGGCGGGTCGTTGAGATCGCCGCCGGCGAGCACGACCACGTCCGGATCCGCCATGGCGAGCGCGTCGGCGATCTCGCGCATGCGCGCCGCCTGGGCCGCGCGACGGGTGCCGTCGTCCGAGAGGCGCGAGCTGAGGTGGCTCATGACGATCGCGAGCCGCGTGGCGCCCGCGGCGAGGTGGACCTCCACGCAGTCGCGCGGCCAGAGCACGCGGCCCGCCGCGTCGCGCTCCCCGGCGTGGCTCACGTAGCGCGAGATCGGCCGGCGCGAGAGCGCCGCGACGTCGATGCCCCGCGGGTCGTTGCCCTCGACGAGCCGCGCGACCTCGTATCCCGCGCCCGCAGCGAGCGCCTCGAGCAGCGCGAGGTTCTCGATCTCCTGCAGCAGCACCACGTCGGCGTCGAGGCGAGCGAGCACCGCCGCGAGCGCGCCGAGCTTCGCCTCCACCTCTGCGGGCGAGGGCACCTCGTCCTCCGCGCCGGGCGGCAGGAGGCGGTCCTCGGCGTCGAAGAGATCGTGGACGTTCCAGGTGACGATCCGCACCGCCCGCGCCTCGGGCGCACGCGCGGGGACGTCGAGCAGGGGCTGGCAGCCGGTGAGGAGCGCCGCGGCGAGCGCGGCCAGAGGGCGTCGCATGCGGCGCCCCCGTGCAAGCGCGGCGCCCCGACAGCGCCGCGCTCGCGGGGCGCCGGAGTCGGGCTCGGGCCGCGCTGCGGGCTTACCGTGCGCGCGACGGCCGGGGAGGCACCGAGCTCGCGCGGGTTGCGGGCGAGGCGCATGCCGCGCCCCGCCGCCGGCCCGCGCTCACCCTGGCGACCGTCTCTCCCGGTGCGGGTCGGCCCGCCCGGCGAGCCTCTGCTTGACAGGACCCGCATCCGCTTTTAAAGATGGCGTCCGTTATAGCGGAAACCCGCGCCGGGACCGCTCGCGAGAGGACACGGGATGCGCATCGCGGACGACGTGACGAAGCTCATCGGCAACACGCCGCTCGTGCGGCTCAACCGGGTGATGGACGGCGCGCGCGCCAACGTCGCCGCCAAGCTCGAGAGCTTCAACCCGTGCTCGTCGGTGAAGGACCGGATCGGCGTCGCGATGATCGAGGCGGCCGAGCGCGACGGGCGCATCAAGCCCGACACCATCCTCCTCGAGCCCACGAGCGGCAACACCGGCATCGGCCTCGCCTTCGCGGCCGCGGCGAAGGGCATCCCCATCGTGCTCACGATGCCGGAGACGATGAGCATCGAGCGGCGCAAGCTCCTGCTCGCGCTCGGCGCGAAGCTCGTCCTCACGCCCGGGCCGGAGGGCATGAAGGGCGCCATCAAGAAGGCGGAGGACCTCGCCGCCGAGGACCCGCGGTACCTCGTCCTGCAGCAGTTCGAGAACCCGGCGAACCCCGAGATCCACCGCCGCACCACCGCCGAGGAGATCTGGCGCGACACCGACGGCCGCATCGACATCCTCGTGGCCGGCACGGGCACGGGCGGCACGGTCACCGGCTGCGCCGAGGTCCTGAAGGCGCGGAAGCCGGGGATCCGCATCGTCGCCGCCGAGCCGGCGGACTCGCCGGTGCTCTCCGGCGGCAAGGCCGGGCCGCACAAGATCCAGGGCTGGGGCCCGGGGTTCGTGCCGAAGGTCCTCAACGTGAACCTCATCGACGAGGTGATCACGGTCGGGAACGATCCGGCCGGGGAGATGGCGCGGCGCCTCTGCCGCGAGGAGGGCATCCTCTCCGGAATCTCCTGCGGCGGCGCCGCCTGGGCGGCGCGCGAGGTGGCCCGCCGGCCGGAGAATGCCGGCAAGCTCGTCGTCGTGGTGCTGCCGGACACGGGCGAGCGCTACCTGTCGACCTGGCTGTTCGAGGAAGGCGCCCGCTGACACCTTGCGCGCCGCGTCGGGGCGCCGCCGCCCCGACGCGCTCCGGCTCCGGGTACGCTTCCCGCGTGTCGCGTTGCGGGCCGAACGGCCGCCCCCTACCTTCCAGGGAGAAGGGCGCTCCTGCGCCGCCCGGAGGCTAGGCCGCCAAATGACGCACGCGTCGCGCGAGGAGCTCCGCGCCGAGTTCACGGGGCGCATCCCGAGCACCTACTCGCCCACGCTGCACCTGTTGCTGCCGAGCCTCGGCGGCCTCGCGCTCGCTGCCCTCGCCCTCTCGCGCGTCGAGGGCCTGACCGCCTGGCAGCTCCTGCTCGTCCCGGTCTTCTTCGCCTTCGGCAACGCCGTCGAGTGGCACGTGCACCGCGGGCTCCTGCACCGGCGCGTGCGCTGGCTCGAGGTCTTCTACACGCGCCACACGCCGCAGCACCACGCCGTGTTCGTCGGCCAGGACATGGCGCTCCGCAGCGCGAAGGAGCTGAAGCTCGTGCTCCTCCCCGCGTACGCGGTGTTCGGCATCGCGATCCTCACCTCGCCGATGGCGCTCCTGTTCCTCTGGCTCCGCCAGCCGAACCTCGCCGCGCTGTGGGTCGCGACGGTCGTCCTTTACGTGCTCTCGTACGAGTGGCTCCACCTCGCCTATCACCTGCCCGAGGAGAGCCCCATCGGCCGCACCCGCGCGATCGGCTACCTGCGCCGCCACCACCAGCTGCACCACGCGACGAGCCTCATGCAGCGCTGGAACTTCAACGTGACGTTCCCGCTCTGGGACCACGTCCGCGGGACCGTCTACCGCCCGCGCGGCGCACCGGCGCACCCCGCCGCCGCCCGTCGCGTCTGAACCGACGCCCGGCGAGCGCCGACCCTTTGACAGACGCCGCCTTGTCGGGTACTAGACCGCCCGACCCCATCGTCTAGAGGCCCAGGACTCGGCCCTTTCAAGGCCGCAACCGGGGTTCGAATCCCCGTGGGGTCACTCACCATCCATCGATTCCGACCCGGGTTTACGGAGACGCGCCTTTCTGCGCCTCCGTTGCCCGAGTCGTCGTTCGTGGGACGTGCGTCGAGGGTGTTGCGACATCCCGCGGATCGCTTGCCACCGCCGCGTCCCGCCCGACGTCACTGCGCGTCGTGACAGACAGCCTCGATGTTGTGACCGTCCGGATCGAGCACATAGGCGCCGTAGTAGTTCGGGTGGTAGTGCGGCCTCAGGCCCGGCGCACCGTTGTCCCTGCCGCCTGCTGCGATGGCCGCCTTGTGGAAGGCATCCACCGCTGCGCGCGAGGACACGCGAAATGCGATGTGGATGGGCGGTGTGATCGCATCGCCCTGGCTGATCCAGAAATCGGATCCGTCGGCATGACAGAAGCCGGCGGTCAGCGCATGGCCATCGCGCGCGGCAGGGAGCTCCACCAGCCGCGAATGGCCGGTCTGCGCGAGCGCCTGCAGGTAGAAGGCCTTGCTCTTCGCGTAGTCGCTGACGATGACGCTCACGTGATCGATCATCGGAACTCCATCCGGTTTGCAGCGCAGACGTGAAGCAGCACCGGGGACCGTGGAGAATACGCCCCTCAGCCGAGGCGGCGGATCACCTTGCAAGGGTTTCCCGCAGCGACGCAGCGCGGCGGTACGTCTGCCGTGACGACGCTCCCCGCGCCGATCGTCGAGCCCTCACCCACCGTGACGCCGGGGAGTATCACCGCTGCGCCTCCGATCCACACCCGCGACTCGATGCGAACGGCGAGGGCCCGCTCCAGCCCTTGAGCTCGCTCGCCGGGATCGACGGGGTGCGTCGCCGTGTAGACCTGGACCGCCGGGCCGATGAGCACGTCCTCACCGACGTCGATGCGGTTGCAGTCGAGCAGGATGCAGCCGGTGTTGAGGTAGGTACGCGCTCCGAGGCTCACGTTGAACCCGTAGTCCACGAACAGCGGCGGCTCGACGTAGACGCCCGATGCCATCGAGCCGAGCAGGTCCGAGAGGACGGCGTTGCGAGCATCCAGATCGTCGGCATCCACCTCGGACAGATGCTTGATCAGGCGGCGAGCGCGGGAACGCGCTCGAACGAGCTCCGGGTCCGAGGCCAGGTAGAGCTCGCCCGCAGCCATCTTGTCTCGTTCGGTCATCGCGCGGTCGTAGCCCGGTCAGTCGGTCCGCGCTGCGAGTTGCCCGCCTGGGAGCGAGGCGGGGGACGGCTGCCCGTGCCCTCGTCTTGCCGTCATCGACCCGCGCCGGGCGTGCCATCGCAGGGCAGCTGCGCAGCATTCCCGCGTTCGGCGGACGCCCCTGGAGCCTCCGCGGAGCTATCGTCTCGCTGGCTGGGTTGAGGGTCTCTCATGCCGGAGCAGGGCGTGCGCAGCGTCGCTGAGCCGTCGTCGCGTCAAGACCCCGGCGCGCTCTCGGCTTTGCTCGCGGAGCTCGCGCGGGCGCCCGAGGGCGCGTGGGAGGCCGAGCTCCGGCCGGGAGCAGTCATCGGCAGGTTCGAGCTGATTCGCGAGCTCGGACGCGGCGGCTTCGGGATCGTCTGGGAAGCGCGCGACCGGGAGCTGGGCCGCGGCGTCGCCTTCAAGGCGCTCCGCCGCGGGGCTGGGCGCGACGTCGCAGAGGATCCCCTCCTGCGAGAGGCGGCGATCGCGGCGAGCCTCTCGCACCCGAACGTCGTCACGCTCTTCGATTTCGGGCGCGCACCGGCGGGCCCTTTCCTGGTCCTCGAGCTCCTCCGGGGAGAGACGCTCGGAGCCCGCCTCGCCCGCGGGCCGCTCCCGCCGCGCGAGGCGCTGCGCATCGCGCTCGAGGTCGCCCGAGGGGTCGCGCACGCGCACGCGAGCGGCGTCGTCCACCGCGATCTCAAGCCCGGAAACGTCTTCCTGTGCAGCGACGGGCGCGTGAAGGTCCTCGATCTCGGGATGGCGCAAGCGTTCGCGCACCGCGCGATGCCGGGCGGAACCCCTGGTCACATGGCGCCCGAGCAGGTGCGGGGCGCCCCGGAGGACGAGCGCACCGACGTGTTCGCGCTCGGCGTCCTCCTGTTCCAGATGCTCCGGGGCGAGCCGCCGCCGCGGGACGGCGAGGGCGACGTCGAGGGCGCCGTGCTCAGGGTCCCCGAGCCCCCTTCGGTCGCTCCGCTCGTCACGCGGATGCTCGCGGCCGATCCGGTGGAGCGCCCTCGGGACGGCGGCGAGGTCGTCGCCGCGCTCGCCGCGCTCGAGCGCGGTCCCGCAGCGGCGCCGACGCCATCTTCCGCCTCCTGGCGCGACACACGATACGAGCCGCACGGCCGCGGCTCCGGCCCGCCATCGATCGCGGTGCTGCCGTTCGCGAACATGAGCCCGGATCCCGGCCAGGAATTCTTCTCGGACGGGGTCGCAGAGGAGATCCTGCACGCGCTCACGCGGGTCCGCGGGCTCCACGTCGCCGGGCGGACCTCGTCCTTCTCCTTCCGCGACTCGCGTGAGGACGCGGCGACGATCGGGCGCAAGCTCGGGGTCACGAACGTGCTCGAGGGGAGCGTGCGCCGCGCCGGCGACCGAGCGCGCATCACCGCTAAGCTCCTGAGCGCGTCCGACGGGTTCACGCTCTGGTCGCAGACGTACGACCGGGAGCTGACGGACGTGTTCGCGGTCCAGGAGGGCATCGCGAGCGCGGTCGTCGCCGCGCTCGAGGTCCGGCTCGCGCGCGGCGAGGCGCCGTCGGTCGAGTCCCATCGCACCGCGCGCCCGGAGGTGTACGACGCCTACCTCATCGCGCGCCGGCTGCTCGAGCGACGCGATCTGCTGGGCCAGGCCGGCGCGACGAGCGCTTACGAGAAGGTCATCGCGCTCGATCCCGGCTACGCGCCGGCGTGGGGGGACCTCGCGGAGGCGCTCCTCTGGGCCTCCGACCTGGTGGCCGACGCGGCCTCCCGGACCGGGTGGCGGGGGCGCGCGCTCGAGGCGGCGGAGCGCGCCGTCGCGCTCGATCCGGGGCTCGCGACGGCGTGGAGCACGCGCGGAACCCTGCGGATGCTCCTCCGGTGGGATTTCGCCGCGGGCCGCGAGGACCTCGAGCGCGCCGTCGCCCTCGGGCGGGGCGACGCGCGCGTGGTGCGGGACCACGCGTGCATGGTCCTCGTCCCGTTCGGCCGGGTCGAGGAAGGGCTCGCGTCGCTGGTGAGGGCGACCGAGCTCGATCCGCTCGACGCGCTCGCCTGGACGTACCTCGCGATGACGTACGCCGGCACGGGAGACGTCGAGCAGTGCGCGCGGGCCGCGGAGCGGGCGCTCGAGCTCGATCCCGGGAATCCCTACGCCGCGTTCTGGCGGTCCGCGGCGCTGGTCCTGAGCGGTCGCGCCATCCAGGCGACCGCCGTCTTCGCGCCGCACACGTCGCAGGCGCACGAGGGGTTCGGGCTGACGATCGCAGCGATCGCACATCACGCGCTCGGCCACGCCTCGCGCTCACGCGTCGCGCTCGAGGCGCTCGAGGCCAGGTTCGCGTCCTCGATGCCGTACCAGCTCGCCGAGATCCACGCGTGGCGCGGCGAGCACGAAAGAGCGTTCGCCTGGCTCGAGCGGGCCCGGACGTCGCAAGACGCCGGCCTCGTGCTCGTCACCCGCGACCCCTTCCTGCGCAGCCTGCGATCCGATCCCCGATATCCCGCCCTGCTCCGCCGCCTGAACCTGCCTGCGGCCTGAGGCGTGCGGGTGAGCCTCCGGGACCATCGACCCCTCGGTCCCCTCCCCCGCCTACCCGAGGTGTCCCCGCTCAAGCGCCGCGCGGGGACAGGCGGGTGGGAAGACCCCGAGCACGAACGTGACGGTGGCGCTCATCACGAGCAGCTCGCCGATCTCCTCGATCAGCGCGCCGCCGCGGAGTCCCGCCAGCGCGAAGTCGACCACGACCCCGAACGCCGCGAGCAGGGCCGTGAGCCCGAGGAGCCAGCGCGCGAAGCGTCTCGTGTCCGCGTCGCTCCGGAGATAGCCGAGACCGAGCGGTACGAGGAACATCGACCCGACGGCCGCGGCCCACGCAGGCTGTCCGAGCTTCTCCGGGAGCAGCCCCGAGGCCGCCACCGCCGAGCCCATGACCTCGTGGATCCGCAGCGAGTCGTCGAGGAGGAGGTACAGGTAGAGCAGCGCCAGGACGGCGAGGAGCGTGCTCCGCTTGCGGACGCCGGCGATCCCGAGGAGCAGGAGCACGGAGAGCTCCTTCGCGTACTGGAACCACTCCGCGTAGCCGCCGTCCTGGGACAGCGAGAGCATGGGATCGTCCGGGAGCCACCCGAAGTGCCTGCCGAGGTGCAGGAGCACGAAGCCCGCGTCCGTGCCGACGAGCGCGAGGGCGACCCGGAAGTCGATCCGGGCGGGGACCTTCACGCCAGCGGGAACGGACGAGACGAAGGGGTCGAGCGGTACGGTGACGGATCGAACGACGTCGGCCATGGTGACGCTCCGTGTAGCCGCCCACGACCGGCCGCCGCATACCGGCGCGTCGACCGCGAGGGCTTCCGTTCTCCTGCTTCGGCGACTCTACGTGACGGCGCCGCTCCGGCGAGCGGCGCTCGCGGGGGCAGATGGGCGGGCGCCCTATTCGCGCCGCGATCCACATCCGCGCCTCCCCTCCACACGATCGCGTGCCCGCGCCGAGCGGGACTTGGGCCTAACGCCGGAGGCCGAGCGGGGACCGGAGGGCCGCCGCCGACGCTCCGCCCGGCCCTGCGCGTCGGTTCTCGGGAACCGCGTCCTCGGCACACCAACGCCCGGAGGCCGCGCAGCGTGATCTCGTGTAGCGCGGATCACGGACGTCTCGCGCGCCGAGGGGGCGCGCGCAGACCGCGCAGCCACCTGGGCCCGCCGCAGCCATGGAGCTTCTCCCGTGGCCGCAGCAGCGAGCCCCCGTCGAGCCCGGCGGCTGCTTCGCCGATTACGACTGCGCCGCGGGCGCGCTCTGCCTCGACGGCCTCTGCACCGGCTGCGCCACCGATGCGGCCGTGTGCTCGGGCGCGTTCGACGCGGCCGACGCCTCGCGGAACAGCTGCACGAGGTGCCTCACGGCCGCGGACTGCTCGGGGAGCGCCTCGCGCAGCAGGTCGGGGAGCTCGCAACCAGGCGGCACCTCGTGCAGGCCGTCGAGCACGAAGACGAACGGCACCTTGATGCTGGCCCAGAGCTGGCGGAAGAAGCGGCGCGCGAAGGTCTGGAGCCCACCGTGATACGGAGGGGTGAAGAGCGGGAGCGGCCGCCGGGAGCCGGGCGTCGCGCGCCGCGACGCCTGGACGAGATAGTAGAAGAAGGTCGCGGGGTCGGCGTCGCCGGGATCGAGCTGGTACCAGAGGCAGCGCAGCGCGCGGGCCGTCACGTAGCTCGCGGCGAGCGTCGTCTTCCCCGCGCCGGGAGGCCCGGCGATCCAGGTCGCCGCTCGCGCCTCGTCGAGCCGCGCGAAGAGCCGCGCGCGGGGCACGACGGCAGGCAGCCGCGGGCGGGAGATCTTGGCGAGCGAGGCCATGGCCGGATCCGGGCGCAGGCGCACCACTTCACGTGGGCAGCAGGCGCCCCATGCGCAAGGAGCTCGGGCGCGCCGCTCCGTGACGGCGCCTCGCGCGATCGCCCTATACCAGGAGCGGAAACCCACCCGGAGCACACCGACCGAGGCGCCGGCCGACGGCCTGCGCTCCGCTCACCGCTCGCGTTCCGGCCGGCGCCGCGCGACCGCCCCGCGCGCCGCCGCGGGCTGGCCGCTCGGGAGCGCCACGACGAAGGTGCTCCCCATCCCGGAGGAGGACGCCAGCTCCACGCGCGCGCCGATCGCGGCCCCGAGGTCCCGCGCGACCGTGAGGCCGAGACCGAGCCCCGGGACGTATTGCTCGGCGGCGCGCGCGCTGCGCTCGAAGGGCTCGAAGAGGCGGGAGCGATCCTCCGGCGCGATGCCCGGTCCGGAGTCCTTCACCTGCACGCGGAGCTCGTCGCCGCGGCTCTCGATCGCGACCTCCACCGCGCCGGCGGTGGTGAACTTGATGGCGTTCCCGACGAGGTTCGCGAGGATGAGGCGCAGGAACCGCGGCTCCGTCTCGATCCATGGGACGTGATCCGGCGCGCGGAGGACGAGCTCGATCCCCTTGTCCTCCGCCTGCGGGCGCTGCTCCTCCACGACCTTCGCGACCAGCGCCCCGAGATCGACGTCCTCGACCTCGGCCGCGAGCCGGCCGCTCGCGAGCTGGGCCTGGTGCAGGAGCGCCTCGACGAGCCCGGTGAGCCGGGTCGCGGCGAACACCCCGCGGCGCAGGATCGCGCGCTGGTGCTCCTCGAGCGGATGCTCGGCGTCGCGGGTGAGCCGCTGGAGCTGGAGGTGCAGGGTCGTGAGCGGAGTCCGCAGCTCGTGGGAGACGAGGCGGAGGAAGTGGGTCCTTACCGCGTTCGCCCGCTCCGCGTCCTCCTGCGCGCGCCGCGCCACCTCGAGCGCGGCCTCGAGCTCGCGCTTGCGCGCCGCGAGCGCTCCGGCGAGCGCGACGACGTCGTGCGTCTGGGAGTCGAGCTCGCGCTGCAGGACCTCCCGGGCGCGCTTCACGGAGACGAGGTTCGCGACCCGGGCCCGCGCCTCCTCGGCCACGAACGGCTTCATGAGGTAGTCCTGCGCGCCTTCCCGGAGGAGCTGGGCGCGGAGCGCGTCGTCCGCCCTCGCGGTGAGCACGAGCACCGGGACGCCGTCGAGCTCGCGGCGCTCGCGCATGGCGCGGACGAGCGCGTCGCCGCTCATGCGCGGCATCATCACGTCCGTGACGACCGCGTCCGGCGGCCGTGCGAGCGCCTCCACCAGGCCGGCCTCCCCGTCGGGAGCGGTCGAGACCTCGAACTCGCCGGAGAGCACCTCGGCGACGAAGCGGCGCATCTCCGCGTTGTCCTCCACGACGAGCACGCGCGGCCTGTCCAGCCCTCCGCGCGAGACCTCGTCCGGCGGATCCGCGGCGGTCCGAAGCTCCTCGACGACCCCGGACCCGTAGTCGCCCTCCCCGCCCGCGGCGCCCGGGGGGAGCTCCTCCTTGCGGGCCTGCGGGGGCAGGTGGACCGTGAAGAGCGCGCCGCCCTCCGGCGCCTCGTCCACCTCGATCCGGCCGCCGTGCAGCTCCACGAACTCCTTGGCGATGGCGAGGCCGAGCCCGGTCCCGCCCACGCGGCGCGCCGCCTCGTCGTCCCCGCGCGCGAAGCGGGCGAAGACCGACTCCCGCTGCGCCTCCGGCACGCCCGGTCCGCTGTCCGCGACCTCGAGCGCGAAGCCCGGCGTGACCTCCGCGCCCGCGGCCGTGACCGCGCGCAGGGAGCAGCGGATCCGCCCCCCGGCCGGCGTGAACTTGAAGGCGTTCGAGAGGAGGTTGAACAGGACGCGCTGGAGCTTCCCGGGATCGACGCGGGCTGCGAGCGACTCGGGGCCTTCGACGGCGAAGGCCGTGCCGCGCTCCGCCGCGAAGGCCTCGAAGTGCGCGGCGACGAGGCGGACCAGGCGCCCCACGTCCGCGTCCGCGAGCTCGAGCGCCATCTTGCCGGCCTCGAGCTTCGAGACGTCGAGCAGGTCGTTCACGTGCTTCGCGAGCGTACGCGCGTTGCGCGCGATGACCTCGAGGTCGCGCCGGGTCCCCGAGGGGAGCTCCGCGGCCAGGAGCTCGTCGGCGGGGCCGAGGATGAGCGCGAGCGGGGTCCGCAGCTCGTGGCTCACGTTCGCGAAGAACCGGGCCTTCTGGCGCTCCAGCTCCTTCGACTTGTCGTAGGCGGCGCCCAGCTCGCCGAGCGTCGCCTCGAGCCGTGCGTGCAGGCGCGCCCGCTCCTCCTCCGCGCGCTTGCGCTCCGCGACGTCGCGGATGGCGGTGATGGCGAGCGGTCCGTCCTCGGTCTCCAGCGGCGAGAGGCTGATCTCCGCGGGGAACTCGGTCCCGTCCTTCGTGAGGCCGAAGAGCTCGAGGCGCCCCGCGCCCATCGGACGGGTCCTCGGCGAGGCGAAGTACTCGGTGCGGTGGGCCGGGTGCGCCGCGCGGAAGCGCGCCGGGATGAGCGCCTCCACGCGCTGGCCGAGCAGCTCCTCGCGCGAGTAGCCGAAGAGCTTCTCGGCCTGCGCGTTCACGAGGATCACCTTGCCGCGCCTGTCGGTCACCACCATCGCGTCCGGCGCGGCCTCGAGGACGCCCTTCACGTACGACTCCACCTTCTTGCGAGCCGTGACGTCCCGGAGCGCCGTGATCGCGTACATCCCGTCCTCGGTCTCGAGGGGCGAGAGGCTGATCTCCGCGGGGAACTCGGTGCCGTCCTTGCGCAGCCCGAAGAGCTCGAGGCCGCCGACGGCGCCCATGGGACGCGTGCGCGGGTCGCGGAAGTAGCCGTTCCGGTGGTGCGGGTGCGCCGCCCGGAAGCGCTCGGGCATGAGCATCTCGACGGGCTCACCGAGGAGCTCCTCGCTCCGGTAGCCGAAGAGCCGCTCGGCCTCGGCGTTCACGACCACCATGCGGCCGACGCGGTCCGTGATCACCATCGCGTCCGGCGCTGCGTCGAGCACCGCCTTGAAGCGCGAGGCGATACCGTTGACTGACTCCGTCATATCGGCCCAGTGCCTGTGGGAGCGGCGCGCTCGGTGCCATGACCTCTCGGGGCCACACGCCGCTCAAAGCCGGGCGATCCGCCGACCGCCCGCACGGAGGAGGAGCCTGCGATGTCACACGCGACCCGGCTGATGATCGGCGCCACCCTCGTCACCGTCCCGACCATCGTGTTCGGCGGCCTCGCCGTGCTCGGCATCGTCACGGCCGGCGGGGCGGGCGTCCCCGGCCCGGAGCTGACCCCGCTGCAGCTCACGCTGTACCGTGCCGGCCATGCTCACGCGGGCGTGCTCGTCCTGCTGTCGCTCGTGCTGCAGCACCTGCTCGACGCGGTCCGGCTCTCACCGGGCGTCGCCTGGAGCGCGCGCGTCGCCGCCCCTCTCGCCGCGATCCTGGTCTCGGCCGGCTTCTTCGGGCTCGCCCACGCGCCCCCGCTCCGCGCGCTGCTCTACGCGGGCGCGGCGCTCGTCGTGTACGCGACGCTCACCGTGGGGATCGGCCTGCTGCGATCTCTGCGGCCGCCGCCCGTCACGGCGGCATCACGGTCGTCCAGCGCGGGTCGTCCGAGACCATGAGCTCGAGCCAGGCCGCGAGCGTGGTCCCGCCCTCCTCGTGCGAGGCGACGTAGGAGCCCCCGGCGAACGGCGTCGCGGGCGTGAGGAGCATGTGGGCGTCGAGCTGCCCGCCGTCCGTGTCGTAGAAGACGCGCGCGTTGCCGGTCGGCGCGAAGACGAGCGCCTCGAGCTCGCGGAGCGACGCCTCGAACGCGTCCGGGGTCGAGAGCATGAACGTGGCCATGACCGGGTCGCGGACGTGAGACAGGAAGGCGATCCGGTCGCCCGCGTGCGAGGAGGAGAGCTCGCTGAACGCGGCGGACAGGTTCGAGCGGCACTCGACGCAGACGGGGTCGAGCGCCTCGCCGAGGTGCCAGGAGCCGTAGAACGCGTCGCGCAGGTCCGCGGGCACGTCGTTGTTGACGAGCGCGGGCCCGGAGTCGTCCACGAGGTAGCCTCGCGCCTCCGGCCAGTACCAGCGGAACGCCTCGTAGCTCACCAGCGCGCCGAAGCCGCCGGCGGAGGAGCCCGCCACGACGAGCTTGCGGGGCGACGGGAACGTCGGGGCGAGCCGCGCGAGGTACGCGAGCACGTTCGCGTGCCCGACGTGCCTCCAGGTCTCGGAGAAGACCGCGTTCCCGTACACCTTCACGTTGCTCCCGCCGTGCACGTCGCCCGTGCAGTAGGGCACGAACACGATCGTCGCGCCGGCGAGGGAGGGCGGAAGGTTCGCGCGATCCGTGAGCGAGCTCGGCACGTAGTCCCGCAGCTCGACGTCCCACTGAGCCTGGCCGTAGTGGTCGTCGACCGCGGTCCCGGCGGCGCAGGTCGCGTAGTCCCAGCAGGCGCCCCCGCCGTCGAAGAACACGAGCAGGTCGGACCCGCTCCCGCGGTTCACGGCGAGGCCCGTGGTGGAGCCGTCGGCGCACACGGCGTCGTCGAAGGGGATCCAGGCCCAGGTCTCGAGCGGCAGCTCCGCCTCGGAGATCGCCTGCCCGAGCGGCGGCTTCCCGGTGTAGCCCTTCTTCTCGATGGGGGTCGTGTTTTGCGCGCACGCGGCGAGCGCGGCGGCGAGCACTGCGGGTACGAGGCGGCGAAGGCGCATGCGAGCACTCCCCAGACGAAGAGCGGCGATGCTCGTCCGGGAGCGGGTGAGCGCTCAAGCCCGGGAATCGCACATGCAGCATCGGGCCCTCGCGAGCCGGCGGAAGGGTGCCCCACGCGTTTCAGGCCTCGTCACGTGTGCGCGGCGGCGTCGTCCCGCTCCGTCGGCTTCCAGGCGACGAGCTTCAGGTCCTCGACGAGCACCACGTACAGCAGGGGCACGACGCCGAGGGTCACGAAGCTCGCGAGCAGCAGCCCCGCGACGAGGACGTACACGAGCTGCTGCCACATGGGCCCGCCCTCGATCGCGAGCGGGATGAGGCCGCCTACGGTCGCGAGGACGGTGGTGAGCACCGGCCGGAGCCGGACGAGGCCCGCGTCCACCACGGCCTTCCGGAGGGGCACACCCTCCTCCCGCGCCTCCTCGATGAAGTCGTTCAGCACGATGATGTGGCTCACGATGACGCCCATGAGGCTCGTGACGCCCAGGAACGCCATGAACCCGAAGTTCGTCCGCGTCGCCCAGAGCCCCAGCACCGCACCGACCATCCCGAACGGGAGCGCTCCGAAGACGACGAGCGGCTTGAACACGCTCGCGAACTGCCACACGAGCACGAGGAAGATGAGCGCGATGGAGACCTTCAAGGCGACGGCGACCCCGGCGAACGCCTCCGTCTGCTGCTCGTACTCACCTCCGTAGGAGAGGTGGTACCCCGGCGGCAGCGGCATCGCCTCGAGCCGGGGCCGCGCGTCGCCGAGGAGCGTCGACGCGAGCACGCCCGCGCGCGGACTCGCGCCCACCGTGATCGTCCGCTCCTGCCGGTACCGGACGATCTTCTGCGGCTCGTAGCTCTCCTCGAGGGCTGCGATCTGGTCGAGCCGGACCGCGCGTCCTCCCTCGGCGCCCCAGACGTACAGATCTCGCACGCTCGAGGTCGAGGCGCGCTCGCTCGGAGTGAGCCGCAGGACGATGTCGATGAGGCGATCGCCGTCGCGGAGCTGCGTGACGGCCTGCCCGCTCAGCGCGGTCGTGGTCGAGCTCGCCACGTCCGCGTGCGTCACCCCGGCGCGGCCGGCGCGCGCGTCGTCCACCTCGACGCCGAGCCGGGCGCCCTCCGCTCCCCAGTCGTCGCTCACCTCGCCGCTCGCGGGGAGCGTCCGGAAGATCCCCTTCGCCGCCTCGGAGAGGCGGCGAAGGACCTGGATGTCGGGGCCGGACATGCGGACCTCCACCGGCACCACCGCAGGCGCGCCGGACGAGAGCCGGTACACCGCGAACCGGGCTCCCGGCACGGAACGGGTGAGCGTCTCCTGGATCCGCCCCTGCATCGGCCGGGACTCCGCCGGGTCCCGAGCCTGGAGGATGAGCACGCCGTAGGCCGGGTTCTTCGGCTCCGGGCCCACGTTCGCCCACCAGCGCGGCTCGCCACCGCCGACGAAGGAGGTGATCTGCTCGAGCGCCTCTCCCTCCCGCGCGAGGATCGTCGTGCGCGCGCGCTCGAGGACGTCGTGCGTCGCCCGGACGTCCGAACCCTCCGGGAGCCGCACCTCGACGTAGAAGCGCTCCAGGTCCTCCTCCGGGAAGAATTGCGTTCGGATGAGGAGCGCCGGCGCGAGCCCGACCCCCAGGAACACCGCCGCGGCGACGAGGCTGCGCCGCTTGCGACGGAGCATCGCGTCGACCGCGCGGCGATACCAGGCGGCGACCCGCGCGGACCGCGCGCCGCCCGCCTCGACTCCGCGCTGCCCGCGCAGCAGGTACATGCCGAGGAGCGGCATGAACGTCATCGACACGACCCGGCTCGAGAGGAGCGCGAGCGAGACGACCACGGGGAGCGAGTAGATGAACTCGCCCATCGATCCCTCGACGAGGAGCAGGGGGGCGAACGCGACGACGTTCGTGAGCGTGGCGAACAGGATCGCCTTCGCCAGCCGGGTCGGGCCCAGCCACGCGGCTCGCCTCCGCGGCGTGCCGGCGGCCAGCTCACGGTTGATCGCGTCCGCCGCCACCACGGGATCGTCCACCAGGAGGCCGAGCGCGATGATGAGCGAGGCGATCGAGACCTGCTGGAGGTCGATCCCCAGGAGCTGCATGAGCCCGAAGGTCATCGCGAGCGCGAGCGGGACGCTCGCCGCGACGAGCAGCGCGCTCCGCCGCTCCATGAACAAGAGCGCCACCCCGATGACGATCGCGACCGCCTCGACGAGGCTTCGCGAGAACTCCCCGATCTTCTCGCGCACGAGCTCGGGCTGGTCGCTCGTCTTGACGACGCGCAGATCCGCCGGGAGCCGGTGACGCAGCTCCTCGACACGAGCGTCGAGCTCGTGACCGAGCTCCGCCACCTGCACGCCGCTCCGCGCCTGGACCGCGACCGCCAGCGAGCGCGTGCGATGCCAACCGCCCCGCGCGTCGCGCCAGGAGACCCAGCTCGCGTCGGAGACCGGCGTTTCGTACGTACGGTGAACCTCGGCGACGTCCCGGACGTACACCGTCCGCCCGTCCTTCGTCCGGGCCACCGGCGCGTCGAGCACGTCGCGCTCGTCCTCGAATGCACCCGAGGGCTCGAGCAAGATCGTCTGCCGCCCCGCGGCGACGCTCCCGCCCGGGAGGATCACGTTCCGCCCCCGGAGCGCCGCGGCGACTCGCTGCGGCTGGAGGTCGAACGAGGCGAGGCGCTCCTGGGAGTAGAGCAGGTACAGCTTCTCCGGGACGACCCCGTACCGCTCGACCCGTCCCACCGCGGGCAGGCGCGCCAGCTCGTCGCGGAGGACCGTCGTGAACTCGTCGAGCTCGCGATAGCTGTACTTGTCGCCGGCGGACGCCACGAGCTGTGCGCGCACGGCGGCGGGGTCGCGGACCAGGATCGGCGTCCAGATGTCGGGGTGCGGGAGCTCTCCCCCCATCACCTCCTGGCGAAAGTGCGCGTCGAGCGCCGCGATCCGCTCCTCTCCTCGCGGCGAGTAGTCGATCGCGACGAAGCCGCCGCCGCCCAGGACCGCGCCGTCCGCGATCGCCCCCATCCGCTCGCCGGTCTCGAGGTACTTCCGCGCGGCCGCCGCGACCGTCCGGCCGTCCACGCCCGCCGGGAACACGAAGACCTTGGCCGCGCGCCCGGCGGCGTCCGGCTTCCCCGCGCGGTGCGCCTCGATCGCCTTCCGGATCGATGCCGCCCGCACGTCGACCTCCACCTCGTCCACCGGCGGGCTCGCCACGGAGTACAGGACGGTCGCGGTGTCTCCGAAGTGCGTGTTGAGCAACGGGCGGAGCGCGCCGGCAGGGAGCCCGCGCAGGGTCTGAAGGCGCGACTCCAGATCGTTCCAGGCCTCCTCGAGCTCCTGCTTGCCGACGTCGTCCTCGAGCGTCACGAAGAGCGTGGTCGTGCCGGTGCGCGTGATGGACTCGATCTCGTCCACGTGCGGCACCTGCGCGACGAGGAGCTCGAGCGGGCGCGCAACGAGCTGCTCGACGTCGGCGGCCTCCGCTCCGGGCCACGCGGCGGTGACGGTCGCGGTCTTCACGAGGATCTCGGGATCCTTGCGCTGCGGCATCTGGACGTACGCCCAGGCGCCCCACGCGAGGGTCGCCACGAGCGCCACCCACGCGATGTGCGGGTGCTCGACGAAGAAGCGCGCCGTGTTGAAGCGCCCGCCGGCCGGGTGCATGTTCACGGCACGACCTCGACCTGCTGCCCGTCGTGGAGGAACTGTGCGCCGTCCACCACGATGCGCTCGCCCCCCGAGAGCCCCGAGACGATCGCGACGTCGTCCTGGTGGAGGTCGCCGATCTCCACCCGGCGCGCGGCGACGTGCCGGCCGCCCTCGCGCAGCACGAACGCGGCGAAGCCCTTCCCGTCGGGCGCTCGCGCGACCGCGGAGAGCGGGACGAGGATCGCCTCGCGGGCGTCGTCCGGCGCGATCCGGGCGGTGGCGACCATCCCCGGCTTGAGCGCGCCCGCGGAGTTGGGGATCGTCACCTCGACCGCGTACGAGCGCAGCCCGGGATCCGGGACCGGCGAGATCTTGGTGATCCTCCCCTCGATGAGGCGCCCCGGCAGCGCGTCCACCTCCACCGGGACCCGATCGCCGAGCGCGAGATCGTTCACCCGTCCGTCGGGCACGCCGAAGACGGTCCTCATCTCGGCGGTGCGGAGGATCGTGAAGACGGGCTGCCCCGGTCCGACGCGCTCGCCGGCGTTCACGCCGCGCCGGGCGACGACGCCGTCCACGGGACTCACGAGCCGCGTGTCCTCGACGTTCCCGGCGGCGAGCGCGGCCTCCTCCGCGCGCGAGCGGCGCTGCGCCCGCGCCGCCGCGAGGTTTCCCTGGGCCGTACGGAGTGCGGTCTCCGCGCGATCCAGCTCCGCACGCGCGATGGTCTGGTGCTCGAGCAGGTAGCGCGCGCGCCGCGCATCGAGCTCGGCCTGCGCGAGCGCCGCCTCGGCCGAGCGCTCCTGCGCCTCGACGTTCGCGAGCGACGCCTGCGCCGCGCGCGCCTGCATGAGCAGGTCCTGCGGGTCGAGCGTGGCGAGCACGGCACCCTTGCGGACGACGTCTCCCTCCTGCACGGCACGTCGACCCTCGTCGGCGTTCACCTCCAGAAGCCTCGCCACGCGGCCCCCGAGCTTGAAGCTCAGCTCGAGCCGTGTCTCCGGCTCCAGCGCGCCCGCGAAGCGCGACGGGGTCCCGGTGGGTCGGGCACCGACGGTGGCGACGCGGACTGCGCGAGCGAGTCGCGGCGGGGGCTCGGCCTCCCGGCACGCGAGCGCAGCGCCGACCGAGACGACCGTCAGGAAGACGCGCAGCCGGACGGCGCGGTCTGCGAGGACGCCTGGCGCGACGAGCGTGGAGCGGATGCGGTGGAGCTTCATGGAATGTCCCCCTTCGCGACCCCCTGCAAAGCTCGGCCCGAGGCACGATGCGAGCGCGACGAACGGTCGAGAAGCGGTGAGGGCGGCGCCGTCATGCGGCAGCGCGGTCAATCGGCCGTTGCCGTCGGGCGTCAGCGTGTCAGGAAGACCGGCATCTCCGTCGGATTCGTTTACACCGGGTCCCCACCCCGCTCGCCCAGGGGCGGCGCGAACGTCCCGGCGCGGCGCCGGCCGGCGCGCAATGCCTCACGCGCGTGCGCCGCTCGGCCGCAGGCGCGAGGGGTCGCCGCGGCGCCAGAGCGCTGCTCGTGGTCCACCGAGCGTGCAGCCGACGTGAGCCTGCGCGCGGGCGTCGAGCTCGGCCCGTCGCCCGGAGCGCCCGGCGGCAGGCGGCGCCGCTGGGCGCTACGGGCAGTTCTTCTCGGAGGAGGTGTCGTTCGCCGGGATCGGCCTTCACATCTTTCTCTGAGCGGCACGCACGTTGCGAGGGAGGACGATGATGCCTGCCTCGATCTCGGAACACGCGCTGCTCGGGGATACCCACTCCGCCGCCCTCGTCGCATCCGACGGCTCGATCGACTGGGCGTGCCTGCCGCGCTTCGATTCGCCCGCCGTGTTCGCAGCTCTGCTGGGAGACGAGCGACACGGCCTCTGGCGCGTCGCGCCCCTCGCCCCTGCCCACGCAGTCCGCCGACGGTATCGGCCGGGCTCGCTCGTCCTCGAGACGGAGCTCGACACACCCGACGGCACGGTGCGCCTCGTCGACTTCATGCCCCCGCGCAGGGGCCCGCCGCGGGTGCTCCGGATCGTGGAGGGCGTCCGCGGGCGCGTGGAGATGCGCATGGAGCTCGCGCCGCGGTTCGGCTACGGGGCGATCCTGCCGTGGGTGTGGCGATCAGCCGGCCAGCTCGTGCTCGTGGGCGGCCCCGACGCGCTCGCGTACCGCGGCACCATCGAGCCTCACGTCCGCCCTGGCTCGGTGACGGCCGAGTTCGCGCTGGAGGCCGGGGCGAGCGCGGAGCTCGAGCTCGCGTGGTTTCCTTCGCACGAGCGCCCGCCGAACCCGGAGGATCCGGCCGCCCTGCTGGCCGAGACGGACGCGTACTGGACCGCGTGGTCGGGGCGTGTCCTGCATGCCGGGCCCTGGCGCGACGCGGTCGTGCGATCGCTCGTCACGCTGAAGGCCCTCACGTATGCCCCGACCGGCGGGATCGTGGCGGCACCGACCACCTCGCTTCCGGAGCGGCTCGGCGGCGAGCGGAACTGGGACTACCGGTACTGCTGGGTGCGGGACGCCGCGCTCACGCTGTACGCGCTGCTGCACGCCGGCTACCGGGACGAGGCGCGCGCGTGGCGAGACTGGCTCCTGCGCGCGGTGGCGGGCGCCCCGGAGCAGGTCCAGGTCCTCTACGGTGTCGCCGGCGAGCGGCAGCTGCCCGAGCTCATCCTGCCCTGGCTGCCCGGCCATGCGCGCTCCGCGCCGGTCCGCGTCGGGAACGCCGCCGCGGGCCAGCGGCAGCTCGACGTGTTCGGCGAGCTGCTCTCCGCCCTGCACGCGACGGCGGAGAGCGGCGTCGAGCCGGCTGCGCGGGGCTGGGAGGTGGTGCGGGCGCTCGTGGAGCTGCTCGAGTCCCGCTGGCAGCTGCCGGACGAGGGCATCTGGGAGGTGCGCGGCGGTCGCCGCCACTTCACGCACTCGAAGGTGATGGCGTGGGTGGCGTTCGACCGCGCCGCGCGGGCCGTGGAGCGGTTCGGGCTCGATGGACCCGCCGCGCGTTGGCGCAGGGTGCGGGACGACGTCCACGCGGAGGTGTGCCGCCGGGGATACGACGCGGCGCGCGGCACGTTCACGCAGACCTACGGCTCCGCGGAGGTGGACGCGAGCCTGCTCACCCTGCCGCTCGTCGGGTTCCTGCCGCCGCACGACCGGCGTGTCCTCGGCACCGTCCGCGCCGTCGAGCGCGATCTCGTCCACGACGGGCTCGTGCGCCGGTACCGCGACGACGCCGACGTGGATGGGCTCCCACCGGGAGAAGGGTACTTCCTGCCGTCCAGCTTCTGGCTCGTCGACGCGCTCGCCGTGACGGGCCGGGTGGGCGAGGCGCGGGCCCTCTTCGAGCGCCTCCTCTCGCTCCGCAACGACGTCGGCCTCCTCTCGGAGGAATACGATCCCGCCGCTGGGCTGCTCGGAAACTTCCCCCAGGCCTTCACGCACGTGGCGCTCGTGAACTCGGCGCGCGTGCTCGCGGCGCTGGAGATCGAGCGCCCTCCCTCGGCGGGCGATTCCACGTAGCACGGGGTGGCGACACCGCCGGGCCGCGCCGTCCGCTCGCCTCAGTGCGTGTTGCCCGCGCTCTTCGCCGCCTGCCGCGCCTCGGCGCGCGCGCGGACCTTCCGGAACTCGGCCTCGAGCTCCGCGAGCTCGTCGTCCGTCGCGTGCTCGAGGTCGGTGAAGATGTTCCTCGCCTTCCGCTGCGAGCGGATGAGCTCGTCGAGCTTCAGGTGCAGCGCGCGCGTCTCGCGGTTCTGGGTCGCCTGGATGAGGAACACCATGAGGAAGGTCACGACCGTCGTGCCGGTGTTGATGACCAGCTGCCAGCTGTCGCTGAAGTGGAAGAGCGGCCCGGTCACCCCCCACCCGACCACGAGGGCGAGCGCGAGGAGGAACGCGCGGGGCGTCCCCACCACCTCCGAGATCGCCAGGGCGAAGCGGGCGAAGCGGCCGTTCACTCCAGGAATCTAAGGCGCGGGCAAGGCCCGGGCGGGCCTCCGGCCCTCCGAGCGCAGCGCGGCGCCGGCCAGCGGGCGCTCAGCCTCTCCATGGCTCGCTCGCCCGCAGCGCGGCCACGATGGCGCGGGTCGAGGTGGAGCGGTTGAGCGTGTAGAAGTGGATGCCGGGCGCCCCGCGGCGCAGGAGCTCGGCGCACTGCAGGGTGGCGTAGGCGACGCCGAGATCTCGCGCCGAGTCCGGATCGCTGCGGCGGACCTCCATCGCGGCGCGCAGCGGCGGGGGGATGGCCGCGCCGCACATCGCCGTGAAGCGCTCGGTCTGGTCCACGTTCGTGAACGGCATGATCCCCGGCACGATCGGCACGGTGATGCCCGCCGCGCGGGCCCGCTCGACGAAGCGGACGTAGTGCGCGTTCTCGAAGAAGAGCTGGGTGACGAGGAAGTCGGCCCCGGCCTCCACCTTGATCTTGAGGTGCGCGAGATCGGCCGCGAGGTCGCGCGTCTCGACGTGGCCCTCCGGGTACGCCGCCGCGCCCACGCAGAAGCGCCAGCGGTCCGGGCGCGAGCGGATGAAGGCGACGAGCTCGCTCGCGTAGCGGAAGCCCTCCGGGTGCGGCTCGAAGCTCGCCTGCCCGCGCGGGGGATCGCCGCGGAGGGCGAGGACGTTCTGGATCCCCGCGTCCGCGAGCTCGTCGAGGACGCCGGCGAGCTCCTCGCGCGAGGCGCCGACGCAGGTGACGTGCGCCATCGCCTCGACCTCGGTCTCGCCCTTGAGCCGCTTCACGAGCTCGAGCGTGCGCTGCCGGGTCGACCCGCCGGCGCCGTAGGTCACCGACACGTAGGCGGGCCCGAGCGGCCGGAGCGCCTCGACGGTCTCGAAGAGCTGGCGGACTCCGTCGTCCGTCTTCGGCGGGAAGAACTCGAACGAGAAGATGGGCTCGCCGCGCTCGCGGGCGAAGCGGAGGAGGTCGCTGATCCGCACGGTCCGCCGGAGGTTACAATGAAGCCTGTCCCGCCGCCATGTCGAAGCCGCCCCGCTACATCACGCCCGAAGGTTTCCGCCGGCTCGCCGCCGAGCACGAGCGCATCTGGTCCGTGGACCGCCCCCGCATCGTGGCGGAGGTCGAGGCCGCGGCCGCCCTCGGCGATCGCAGCGAGAACGCCGAGTACATCTACGGCAAGAAGAAGCTGCGCGAGCTGGACCGGCGGCTGCGCTTCCTATCCCAGCGGATGGACGCGCTCACGGTGATCGTGCCGCGGCCCCACCCGCACGGGCGCGCGTTCTTCGGGGCCTGGGTGACGGTGGAGGGGGAGGACGGCGACGAGCGGACGTACCGGCTCGTGGGCCCCGACGAGTTCGACGTCCCGGCCGGACTCATCAGCGTGGACGCGCCGCTCGGCCGGGCGCTCCTCGGCAAGCGCGAGGGCGACTCGGTCGTGGTGCAGCGCCCCGCCGGCGAGGCGGAGCTGACGATCGTCGAGATCTGCTGGACCGCCCCGGAGAGATCATGACCGCCGTCACCGACCGGGCAGCGCAGCGCGCTCTCGTCGAGCGCTACGTCCGCGAGCGCCCCTTCGCCCTCCTCCTCGACGCGACGGGCCCGTCGCTCCTCGACGTCTTCTCTGGCAAGGCGCTCCCGCTCGACTACGCCGCCCTCGCCGCCGTCGAGGAGCGGAGGGACGCGACGACCGGGCGTGCCTACCTGGCCCTGCTGCGCGATGGCGGGACCGAGATCGCCCTCACGGACGCGGGGCTCGCCTTCCCGCCGGTGACCTCCAGCACGGGACCGCTCGAGGGGCTCCCCGCCGCCGTCTGCCTGCGCGACCTCGCCGGGGCGGAGGCGAGGCTCACGCACTTCCTCCTCGAGCATCCGGGCGAGCGGCCGGACCGCGCGCACGTCGATCTGTTCATGTTCTGCCTGGCCGTGGTGGAGGGGGCGAGGGCGGCTGGGCTGGACGTCGGCCCGGAGGAGCGCCGCCTCGAGCGCATCCTGGGCGAGCTCGAGGCGCGCCGCCGCGGCTGATCCCCCGGCCTCGCGGCCGGCGTCCTAGCTTTCAGGTCGTGAGAGTGATGAGCTGGAACGTCCACTCGCTCCGCGGGACGGACGGGCGGCGCGATCCCGAGCGCATCGCGCGGGTCATCGACGAGCTGCGCCCCGACGTCGTCGGGCTGCAGGAGGTGGGCGGCGAGCTCTCGGCGGGCGGGCCGCAGGACGCCGCGGAGGTGCTCGCGCGCCTCACCGGCATGCACAGCGCCTTCGGACCCACCCGGAGCTTCCACGGCCATCCCTACGGGAACGGGATCCTCTCGCGGCACCCCATCGACGCGACGCGCACCTACGACCTCTCGGTCCCCGGCCGCGAGCCGCGCGGCTGCCTGCGCGCGGACGTCGAGATCGCCGGCCTGCGCGTCCACTTCTTCGCAGCCCACCTCGGCCTGCACTGGAGGGAGCGCCGCCGCCAGGTCGCGGCCCTCCTCTCGGCCGACATCCTGCGCGACGCGGCGCTCGCCCACCCGCTCGTCCTGGTCGGAGACTTCAACTCGCTCTCCAACCGCTCCGCCGTCCCGCGCTGGCTCCGGCGCCAGCTCGTCGACTGCGCCCACGCGTCGGGCGACGAGGCGCCGACCTTCCCGTCCCGCTTTCCCTTGCTGCGGCTCGATCGCGTCTTCGTGGACTCGGCGTTCACCGTCGTCCGGAGCACGGTCGTGCGCGACCCGGTGGCGCGGCGCGCCTCGGACCACCTGCCCATCGTCGTGGACCTCGAGCTCGCGCCGGCGGCCCGGCGGCCGCCCGAGCTCCGGCCGATCGAGGCAGCAGGCGTCGTGACGACCGTCCGCACGTGAGGGCTTCCATCCGCCGCGCGCGGCGGCGCGAGGCGCGGCCGCAGGAGGTCCGCCCGCCGGGGTGAATGTGAGGGAGAACGACCGTGCGCAGCCTAAGAGCGGCGCCCGAGGCGGGCGGGAGGGACTCGATGGACATGAACATGAACTGGAAGCTGATGAAGAAGTACCTGGAGCGGGATGCGCTCTTGAAGCGCATCGGGCTCGAGGAGCGCAGCCCGACGACCGACGTCTTCACCGGCCTCGGCCTGTTCGCGGTGGGGGTGCTCGTGGGAGCCGGCCTCGGCCTCATGTTCGCGCCGAAGCGGGGCGACGAGATGCGCCAGCTCGTCGGCGAGGCCTGGAAGAACCGCGGCCGGACGGGCCAGGACTTCCAGCGCGAGATGGGAGTGGAGTCGGGGCTTCCGCCCACGACGTCGGCAGGTCACTGAGCGCCGCGGGCGCTCGGTGCGAGGGGGCGCTACGCGCCGGTCCCGGCCGGCGCCGGCGCCCCCTCGTCCGACGCGGACCTCGCGATGCGCGCCCAGAGCGCGTCGGTGCCGGTGCCCTCGATCGCCGAGAACGGCACCGCGTCTCCCCGCTCGAGCTGCAGCGTCTCCTCGACCGTTCGGAGCGCGGCGCTTCGCCGCGTCTTCGGCAGCTTGTCCATCTTCGTCGCGGCCACGAGCACGCGCCGGCCGGTGGCGCGCAGGAACGACGCGGCGTCGACGTCGCTCTCGGAGGGAGCGTGGCGCGCGTCGACGATGAGCACCACCGCGCGGAGCACGTCGCGGGCGCGGAGGTAGTCCTCGATCATCGCCGCCCAGCGATCGCGCTCGTCGCGCGACACCTTGGCGTAGCCGTACCCCGGCAGATCGCAGAAGCGCACGTGGCGTGGCCGCGCGGCCGGCGTGGGCCGGAAGGCGATGTCGAAGAACTGGAGCGCCCGCGTGCGGCCGGGCGTCGCCGACACGCGCGCGAGCCCCTTCTTGCGCGTGAGCGCGTTCAGCATCGACGACTTGCCGACGTTCGAGCGGCCGACGAACGCGAGCTCCGGCGTGGCGCTCATCGGCCACTCCTTCTGCTTCGTCGCGGTCTTCACGAACTCCGCGGAGACGACCTGGATCGGCACGTCAGCGCCCCTTCCTCTCGTCGACCCAGTGCTCGATGAGCGGCATCTTTCGCTTCGCGTCGAAGCGCTCGAGGCTCGGGGTCGACTCCGTGTGGCACGCGCCGCAGGTCTTCTCGCCGGGATCGACGAGCCCGAGCGCGTGGGAGAGCTCCGGATCGCGCATCACGTAGCTCGCGGCGTAGAGCTCGCCGGGGCCGTGGCAGGCCTCGCAGCTCACGCCGGAGATCCCGTCGGCGGCGTCGGGCGCGTGGCAGGACAGGCACCGCCGGTCCTCGCGGCTCTTCTCGGGCAGGCTCTCGCGGGCGCGCGCGTGCGGACCGGCGCGCCAGCGCGCGTACGCGGCGGGGTGACAGGCCTTGCACGTCTCGGGGCCGACGCGGTCGCCGGCGAGGGCGAGGGCGGGCAGCGCGAGGGCGCACACGAGGGCGAGACGGACGGGGGCGATCACGGGCACGGAGTATAATGTCTCATGCGTCCCGTCCACCCTGCTCTGCTGGTCCTCGTCGCCCTCGTGCCGGCGCTCGCGGTCGCGCGCCCTTGGCAGGGCATCCAGCCCGGCGCCAGCACCCAGCGCGACGTGGTCGAGCGCTTCGGGGAGCCGGTCACGCGGGCGAAGCGCGGCGCGCGCACCGTCCTCGCCTACCACGGCGAGCACGCGCCCGCGGGGACGCGCCAGGCGCAGTTCCACGTCGATCCCGCCGGCGTCGTGCAGGAGATCACGATCTTCCTCACCGCCCAGCTCGACGCGGAGACCGTGGAGGGGACGTACGGGAAGCCGCCGCAGCGCACGTTCCTCGAGGACACCTTCCAGAAGGTGTGGCTCTATCCCGCCGCCGGCGTGACCGTCTACTTCGGGAAGGACGGAAACGTCGAGGCGCTCACCTTCTCCCAGGGCAAGGCGCGCCCGGCCGCCTCGGGCCCCTCGGCCGGCGGGGCGCCGGCCGCCGGGGCCGCCGCGCCGGGCGCGACCCAGGCGGCGCGCTAGCGTGCGTGTCATCGGCCTCACCGGCGGGATCGCCACGGGAAAGAGCACGTTCGCGGCGGCCCTGCGCAGCCGGGGCGTCCCGGTCATCGACGCGGACGCCCTCGCGCGCGCGGTGGTCGAGCCCGGCACCCCGGCGCTCTCCGAGATCGCGCGCGTCTTCGGGCCCGGCGTGCTCGACGCCCGGGGCGCCCTCGACCGGCGGGCGCTCGGCGCCATCGTCTTCTCGGACCCGGAGGCGCGCCGGCGCCTCGAGGAGATCACCCACCCGGCCATCCGCGCGGCGATGGTGGCCGAGACCGCCCGCCTCGCCGGCCTCGGACACGACCTCGCCTTCTACGACGTGCCGCTCCTCTTCGAGGTCGGCCTCGACGCGGCGCTCGACAGCGTCGTCGTGGTGTGGGCGCCGCGCGACGTGCAGCGCGCCCGGGTCGTGCGGCGGGACGGGAGCACCCCCGCCGAGGCGGACGCGCGCCTCGCGGCGCAGCTCCCCATCGACGAGAAGGCCAGGCGGGCCGACTTCCTCGTGGACAACGCCGACGAGGAGGACCTCGGCCCCAAGGCGGACCGCCTCCTCGCGGACCTCCGGCGGGGCCTCGGGCGGAAGCTTCCCAACGCACCCGCCGTACGTTATTGACCCCGCCGATGCCCTCCTCCGAGCGCGTCCAGCTCGTCACCGGTTACCCCGGCTTCATCGGCAAGCGCCTCGTGCGCCAGCTCGCCCAGGCGGCGCCCGACCGCGGCCGGCTCGTGCTGCTCGTGCAGCCGAAGCACGCGGCCGCCGCGCGCGCCGAGCTCGCCGCGCTGGGGGCGCGGCACACCGAGGTCGTCGAGGGCGACGTCGAGCAGATGCACCTCGGCCTCTCCGGCGCCGAGTTCAAGGCGCTCGCCGGCGCGGTGACCGACGTCTGGCACCTCGCCGCCATCTCCTGGCTCGGGGCCGATCCGCGCTACGTCCGTCGCGTGAACGTCGAGGGCACCCGCAACGTCCTCGAGCTCGCGCAGCGCGCTCGCCGGCTCGCGCGGCTCAACCACTTCTCGACCGCGCTCGTCTCCGGCGACCGCGAGGGCGTCATCCTCGAGGACGAGCTGGCGCTGGGCCAGCGCTTCCACGACGCCTACGAGGAGAGCAAGTACGAGGCGGAGCTGCTCGTGCGCCGCGCTCAGGCCGATCTTCCCGCGACGATCTACCGGCCGAGCATCGTGGTGGGCGACTCGCGCACCGGCGAGATCGACCGCTTCGAGGGCCCGTACGCGCTCGCGATCCTCCTCGTGGCGTCGCCGCTCGCCGTCCCGCTGCCGCTCCCGGGCGCCGGCTCGGCGCCGCTCAACGTCGTGCCGATCGACTTCGTCGTCGAGGCGTCGCTCTCGATCGCCCGGAACCCCGCCGCGGCGGGCAAGACCGTCCACCTCGTGGACCCCGCGCCGCTCTCGACGCGGCGCGTGTACGAGCTCATCGCCGCGCGCGCGGGCAAGCGGCTCCCCTCGATCGCCTTCCCGTCCCGAGCGTTCGACGCGATCCTCCAGCTCCCCGTGCTCGAGCGGCTCTCCCGCCCGCACCGCCCCGCGCTCGCGCGGGTGAACCACCTCGCGATCTACAACCCGCGCAACCTGCTCGACCTGCTCGAGGGCACCGGCATCCGCTGCCCGCCCATCGCGAGCTACCTCGACCGCCTCATGGACTTCGTGCAGGGCGCCTTCGCGCGCCGGCGCGAGGACGCCGCCCGGGCGGCGGAGGTGGAGGACCCGCTCGATCCGCGCGGGTGACCGGGCGCCGCCGCCGTGAACCTCGCGACGGCTCGGCTCGGCCCTGGCGAGCGTCGCGTGACGCGCGGCGTCAGGCGCGCCGGCCGGGGCCGGAGACTTGTGCTGCCGTCCGCTCTCCCTTACAGGGATGGGATGAAACGCCTCCAGGACTTCACCGCGGGCGACACCTTCGAGCTCGTCCGGGAGGTCGATCCTTACCGTCCCGTCTACTACGCGGGCGCGTCGGGCGACTTCAACCCGATCCACATCGACCCCGAGGTCGGCCGCGCCGCCGGCTACCACGGCGTCATCCTCCAGGGCATGTGCACGTTCTCGTGGCTCTCCGACGCGTGCGTGGGGTACCTGGACGATCCCGCCCGGCTCGTGCGCGTGCGCGCCCGCTTCACGAAGCCCGTACAGGTGGGCGACGTCATCCGGATCGAGGGGCGCTGCGTGGCCGTCGAGGGCAGCGCGGTGAAGCTGGAGCTCTCCGCGAGGAACCAGCGGGGTGAGGACGTGCTGAAGAGCGCCGTGGCCGAGGGCCGCGTCGAGGAGAGGTGATCGTGCCCGTCGACAGGAAGCACCTCGGCCGCCGCTACGGGCCGTACCGGTTCCAGGTGAGCGTCGAGCAGATCAAGGACTTCGTGGCCGCCACCGGCGGCGGCGTCCCCGGCCATGCGTTCCCGAGCCCGCCGGACCGGTTTCATCACCCGTGGACCTGGGACGAGGAGGCCGCGAAGGCGTCCCCGCACGGCGGGATCGTCGCGCCCCCGACGTTCGCGACCACGTTCGCCATCGAGCCGTTCGCGCGGGCCTGCTCGGATCCGGAGCTCGCGGTGAACGTCCTCCGGCTCGTCCACGGAGAGCAGGAGTTCGAGTTCCACGAGCCGGTGCGGCCGGGCGACGTCCTCGAGACCGAGGGCGAGATCACCCGCCTCCAGGAGCGCGGCAACCTCGACTTCGTCGAGGTCACCACGACCACGCGCAACCAGCACGGGCGCGTGGTGGTGAAGGGCGTCTGGACGGCGATCGTCCGGAATTGACGGCTCGAGCGACGGCGTGATTCGCGACACCGAGTGGTCGCGAATCACGCACCGTCACGCGCTGCCGCTCAGCGCCGCGCCATCGACCGCTGGTGGGCGTCGCTCGACTCGTCGTGGATGAGCCCCTTCACCTTGTCCGCGAGCTCCGGCGTCACCGTCAGGTTGTGCGCCTGCTGCGCGTGACGACCGGCCTGATCCAGGATCTCCTGCTCGTTGCTCCCGCGCGCCACGAAGTCGCAGCTCATCCCCACGTCCCGGCAATGGAAGTCCTTCATGGTCCACCTCCCCGCAGCCACGTACCGCGGGCCGGCGGCGCCGGCGAGGGGACGCACGGGTTCCCTCGCACTCGGGCTCGCGCGGTGGAGCGGGCGCACGCCCGCGGCGCAGCCGCCACGGCGCGCGCAGGGCGGCGCGCGCGGCGGGCGGTGCCCGAAAGCAGGACGCCCCCGCCGGCGAGGCCGACGGGGGCTCCGTGACGACTCGCGCGGCGCGCGCCGGGCGCGCCTCGAGTCACTCGTCGTCTTCGCCGGCCCCGAGCAGCGCCGAGATGCTCGGCCCGCTCTTCGCCGCCCCGAGCGCGCGCACCGCGTCGAGGTGGTGCAGGAGGAGCGCGCGGTTGTCGCCCACGTTCAGGTTCTGCAGCTCGAGCGCGCCGATGCGGTCCTCCGGCGTGAACGCCGGCTCCTCCACCCGCTCCATGGAGAGCTTCTCGGGCGCGTAGCTCATGTACACGGCCTTCGTGGCGACGATCGTCCAGTCGTCTCCGCGGCGCAGCTCGACCTTCACGGAGCCGGTGACCGCCGGGGCGATCCAGCGCGTGAGCGCGTCCCGGAGCATCATCGCCTCGGGGTCGTACCACTTGCCCTCGTACAGCAGCCGGCCCAGCCTGCGCCCGAGCGTGAAGTAGAGATCGAGGGTGTTCTCGTTGTGGATCGCGGAGAGGAGCCGCTCGTAGGCGAGGTGGAGGAGCGCCATGCCGGGCGCCTCGTAGATGCCGCGGCTCTTCGCGTCGATGACGCGGTTCTCGATCTGGTCGCTCATCCCGAGGCCGTGGCGCCCGCCGATGCGGTTCGCCTCGAGGAACAGCTCGTAGGGCGACTCGAAGCGCTTGCCGTTGAGCTCCACCGGCTGGCCGTTCTCGTAGGCGACGGTGACCTCCTCGGCCTTGACCGCCACCTCCGGCTTCCAGTGCGCGACGCCCATGATCGGGTTCACGATCCGCATGCCCGAGTCGAGCCGCTCGAGGTCCTTCGCCTCGTGCGTGGCGCCGAGCACGTTGGCGTCGGTGGAGTAGGCCTTCTCCGTCCCCATCTTGTAGGGGAGCTTCCGGCGCTCGAGGTACTCGCTCATCTCCTTGCGGCCGCCGAAGGCGGTCACGAAGGCCTGGTCGAGCCAAGGCTTGTAGATCTTGAGGTCGGGGTCGACCAGGATCCCGTAGCGGTAGAAGCGCTGGATGTCGTTGCCCTTGTGCGTCGAGCCGTCGCCGAAGACGTGCACGCCGTCCTCGCGCATCGCCCGCACGATGGCGGTCGTGGTCACCGCGCGGCCGAGGGGGGTCGTGTTGAAGTACTTCTTGCCGCCCGAGGAGAGGTGGAACGCGCCGCACTGGATGGCGGCGAGCCCCTCCCGCACCATCGAGTCGCGGCAGTCGATGAGCCGCGCCTTCACGGCGCCGTGCTGCAGCGCGATGGGCGGGATGTCGGCCGGGTTCGCCTCGTCCGGCTGCGCGAGGTCTGCCGTGTAGGCGTGGACGGCCATGCCCTGCTCCGACAGCCAGGCGACGGCGCAGCGGGTGTCGAGGCCTCCGCTGAAGGCGATTCCGAGGGCGGTTCCCTTGGGCGGGAGCGACTTGTAGATGCGGCTCATGGTCCCCGCGACGTAGCAGAAAATGCCGTCGCGTTCCAGCGCGGCCCGCGCCGGGAGGCGCGCTCGCTCGCCTCCTAGACCGCGATCACGCCCTCGGCGAGCAGCCGCGCGAGGATCCGGGCCGTGTCGAGCCGCGGCAGGCCGGAGAGGGCGAAGAGCGCCTCGAAGTCCACCGTCCCGTCGACCTGCGCGAGCAGGAAGCCGGCCCGGTGATCGAGGTTCAGCCAGAGGACCTCCTCTGGACGGATGGCGAGGCGCGGCACGCCCGTGCGCGGGCCGAGCTTCGACTCGTACATCGCGACGAGCGTCGCCTCGTTCTCCGCCAGGTACGCGCGCGCCTCCGGGTGGTCCGGATCGACCTGCAGGACCTTCTCGATGAGCTCGAGCGAGCCCGAGAAGTCGCCGAGCGCGAACAGCTCCTTCGCGGCCGCGAGCCACGCGGTCGGCTCGCCCCGCCGGTCCGCGCCGCCCGGGGCGCCCGGGGCGCCCTCCGGCACGAGGGGTCGCAGGCCCGACTTCTCCGAGACCGCCTCGAGATCCAGGCCGCCTCCCGGCTCGAGCACGTAGGTCGCGGCGGCCGCCGGACCGTCGTCCCAGGGCGACGGCGCGAACTCCTGCCCGCGCTCGGGCCGCGGCGAGGCCGGGACGGGGTGCGGCGTCACGTACCGCGAACCGGGCACCGGCGTCACCGCCCGGAACGTGCCCGGGGTGGGCGTCGAGGCGGGCGTCACGGCGTGGATCCGGACGATGTACCCGCGCGCCTTCGCGTTGCCGGGATCGAGCACCAGGACCGCCTGGAACGCGGCCAGCGCGTCCTTCACGCGCCCGGCCAGGTAGGCCTTCACGCCCTGGTCGATGAGCTCCGCAACCGTCGCCATCGCTCACCGTCCCCCGGGCGTGCGCCCGCCGGCGGCGAGCCCCTGGAAGAGCGCGAGCGTGCGCTCGAGGGGCTCCACCTCCGCGGCGAGGGCGTCGCCGTCCCGCGCCTGCATCGCCGCCCGCGCCCGCGCGAGCACGGCCTCGGCCTTCCTCAGCGCGTCCCCCCCGAAGCGCGTCCGCTCGATCGCGTCGCGCGCGGCGGGGACGAGCGCCTCGACCTCGTTCACCATCCGGCTGACCCACTGCCGCCGCTCCTCGATCTCGCGCGTCGTCTGCTTGCGCTGGAGCTGCTCGTCGAGCTGCTCGTCGAGGATCCGCCGCAGCTCCTCCTCGGTCAGGCCGGAGGTGGCGGTGACCGTGATCGACTGCCGCTGCCCGGTGGCGACGTCCTTCGCCGAGACGCCGACGATGCCGTCCGCGCTGATCTCGAAGGTGACCTCGATCGAGATCTCGCCGCGCCGGGCGGGCGGGATGCCGTCGAGGACGAACTCGCCCAAGAGCTCGTTCTCGATCGCGCGCTCGCTCTCGCCCTGGAGGACGGCGATGCGCACGGAGGTCTGATCGTCCTTCACCGTCGTGAAGAGGTGGGTCTGCGCGGTGGGGACGGTGGTGTTCCGCGGGATGACCGTCTGGAAGTAGCCGCCCACCACGAGCAGGCCGAGGTTCTGGGGCGTGACGTCGAGGAGGAGGACGTCGTCCCCCTTCGCCGGCGCCGCGAGGGCGTGGGCCTGGATCGCCGCGCCGAGCGCGACCACCTCGTCCGGGTGGACCCCCTTGCACGGCTCGCGCCCGAAGAACTCGCGCACCGCGCGCTGCACGCGCGGCATGCGGGTCATCCCGCCGACGAGGATCACCTCGCCGACCTGGGCCGGGCGGACGCCGGCGTCCTTCAGGGTCCGATCGGTGACGGCGATGCAGCGATCGACGAGGTCCTTCGTGAGCTCCTCGAGCCCCTCGCGCGAGAGCTGGCGGTCGAGGTGCAGGGCGCCCTTGCCCTCCCCGCCGCCGAGCAGGAACGGCAGGTGGATCGCGGCGGTCTGGGTGGAGGAGAGCTCGCACTTGGCGCGCTCGGCCGCGTCGCGGACCCGCTGCAGCGCCATCTTGTCCTGGCGAAGGTCCACCCCGCCGTGCTCCTTCGCGAAGCCGAAGGTGAGCCAGTCCATGACCCGGCGGTCGAAGTCCTCGCCGCCGAGGTAGGTGTCGCCGCCGACGGCGACGACGTCGTAGACGCTCCTGCCGATGTCGAGCACCGAGACGTCGAACGTGCCGCCGCCGAGGTCGAACACGACGACCTTGCTCTGCACGTGCTTCCCGAACCCGTAGGCGAGCGCCGCGGCCGTGGGCTCGTTCACGATCCGCAGCACCTCGAGCCCGGCGATCCGCCCCGCGTCCTTCGTGGCCTGGCGCTGCCCGTCGTTGAAGTAGGCGGGGACGGTGACGACGGCGCGGCGCACCGGCCGGCCCAGGAACGCCTCCGCGTCCCCCTTCAGCTCGGCGAGCACGAGCGCCGAGATCTCCGGGATGGAGACCCCGCGGCCGCCGAGCTCCACGCGGACGTCGTTCCCCTCCGGGCCCGCCACGAGCGCGTAGGGCAGGACCTTGCGGGCGTCCTCGACCTCCTGCGACCCCCAGCGCCGGCCGATGAGCCGCTTCGCGGCGAACACCGTGCCGTCGGGGTTCGTGATCGCCTGCCGCTTCGCGAGCGCGCCCACGAGGCGCTTGCCGTTCTTCGCGATCGCCACGACCGAGGGCGTGAGCGGCTGTCCGGTGCGCCCGGGGATGACGCGCGGGACGCCGTCCTGGACAGTGGCGACCACCGAGTTCGTGGTGCCGAGGTCGATGCCGACGACGGGATCGAGGTCGCTCATCCGAGGAAGCTCCACCGGAGGCTCTTCAGGCGCGCCCTGGCCGACGCGCGTCCGGGCTCGAGCTCCAGGGCCCGCTCCAGCGCGCGGCGGGCCTCCTTCCGCTCACCCTGCGCGTCGAGCACCATCCCGAGCGCCTCGTGGGCGATCGCGGCCCGCGGCGCGGCGCGCACCGCGGCGTCGGCGAGGGCCCGCGCCGCCGCGACGTCGCCCGCCGCGAGCGCC